>NZ_JBHYMK010000023.1:0-112331 GCF_042743065.1 Streptomyces sp. NPDC058872 | reverse complement strand
GTGGTCGCCGTGCTCGCCGTGAAGCTCACCGTGAGCGACGAGCTCACGGCGAAGGAACTGACCGGACTCGCGCTCTCGGCCCTGGTGTGGATCGCCTTCCTCGGCGTGGCCCACCAACGGATCCGTTCCCTGGGGACGGCCCGGCCGCTCCCGCTCTCGCACCGGGGGGCGCTGCTCGCGGCAGGGTGCACGATCGCGCTCGCCGCCTTCGGGGTCGCGGTGATCTGGTGAGTCCTAGGGGACCGTCACCACGACCTTGCCGTTGAGGCCGCCGGCCGCATTGGCGCGTTGGGCGTCGGCCGCCCGCTCCAGGGGGAAGGTCCTGGCCACCCGTACCGCGAGGGCGCCCTCGTCGACCAGGTCGGCGAGGGCCGCGAGGTCAGCGGCATCGGGACGGACCCAGAAGTAGCGACCGCCGAGGGCGAGGACCTCCCCGTCGGCGATGGAGGCCAGTCGCCCCCGCGGGGCGAGGAGTGGGGCGGAGAGCTTCAGGAAGGGCCCGCCGATGGTGTCCAGCACGGCCTCCAGGCCCAGCGGGGCAAGGGCCCGGACCTGGTCGGCGAAGGTGTCCTCGTCGTACCGGACGGGTTCCGCGCCGAGTTCGGCGACCCGCTCCAGGCCCGCCTCCCTGGCCGCACCGATCACCCGGCAACCGAAGTGACGGGCGATCTGCACGGCCATCGAGCCGACCCCACCGGCCGCCGCGTGCACCAGGACGGTGTCCCCGGCGCCGACGGCGAGGGCCTGGCGGAGCACCTGGTACGCGGTGAGGCCGGCGAGCGGCAGCGCGGCGGCCTCTTCGAAGCCGAAGGCACGGGGCTTGCGGGCGAGGGTGCGGACGGGCGCGGCCACGTACTCGGCGAAGGTGCCGTGCGCGAGGAAGTCCTCGCGCACGTACCCCATCACCTCGTCGCCCTCGGCGAACTCGGTGACGGAGACGCCCGGACGGACCACCACCCCGGAAACGTCCCAACCGGGGACCACCGGGAACACGGTGTCGAGCATGCCGTCGAGATAACCCGCCTGTGCCTTCCAGTCGACGGGGTTGACCGCGGCGGCCCGCACCTTGACGAGGACGTCATCGGGGCCGACCTTGGGGTCGGGCAGTTCGCCGTACTCCAGGACTTCGGGACCGCCGTACCGGCTGTAGCTGATCGCCTTCATACCCTCGACCCTCGGTGCGTCCGGGTCCACCCGCAAGCCGGGAGGGCCCGGGCCGGACCGGAAACCGGTCCCCGGGTGCGGGGACCGGGGCCCGGGTGCGAAAAACGAGGCCCGGGGGCGGGGACGGGGGCCCGGCTCACCAGCTTTTCACCGGGGTGCGGCGGCTGGCACCCTTCCCCCTGTCCAGTCGGGCTCTCATCCAGGGGGGAATCCTTGTCCGCCAACGACCCTTACGTGGTCCAGCTCGCTCCGAACGTGCACGCCTTCGTCCAGCCGGACGGCGGCTGGTGCCTGAACAACGCCGGGTTCCTCGGCGACGCGGGCGAGTCGCTGCTCGTCGACACCGCGGCCACCGAACGACGGGCGAGGTTGCTGCGCGGAGCAGTGCTCGCCGAGGGCTTGCCGCTGCCCGGGACCATCGTCTCCACCCACCACCACGGCGACCACACCTACGGCAACGGCGTCTTCCGGCCGGAAGCCCGGATCGTGGGGCACGAGAACTGCCGCTCCGAGCAGCTCGCGGCCGGACACCAGCTCCATCTGCTGTGGCCCCAGACCGACTTCGGCCACGTCGACATCCTGCCGCCCTCCGTCACCTACGACGAAAGGCTCACGCTCCACGTCGGCGACACGGAGGTGCGGGTGCTCCACCCGGGTGCCGCGCACACCACGGGCGACTCGATCGTGCACCTCCCGGAGCAGGGCGTGGTCTTCACCGGCGACCTGGTCTTCCACGGCGGGACGCCGTTCCTCCCGATGGGCTCGCTGGTGGGTTCGCTGCGCGCGCTGAACCTGCTGCGGTCCCTCGACGCCCCGACGGTGGTGCCGGGGCACGGCCGGGTGACCGACCCCTCCGCGTACGAGGCCACGGAGCGGTACCTGCGCTGGGTGCAGGAAGTGGCGGCCGAGGGGTACGCCAGGGGAGCGACCCCCTTGGAGACGGCACGGCGGACCGAACTGGGCGAGTTCGCCGCGTGGCGGGAGAGCGAGCGACTGGTGGCGAACCTGCACCGGGCGTACGCGGAGCTGGAGGGCCTGCCGGAGGGGCACCCGCTCGACCCGGTCGCGGTGTTCGGGGACATGGCGGCGATGAACGGCGGGATGCCGGTGGCCTGCCACGCATGAGGGTCGCCCGTGCCCCCGGTGGGCAGCGGGCGGGGCCGCGCTCCGGAGCCGTCCGCACCTCCCTCGGGGGGCACGGGCGGGGCCGGAGTGCGCGCGGGCTTCTCCACCACCCCCTGGACGACATACCGACTGGTCGGTCATCATGAACGGCGACCGAAGTCGATCCGGAGGTACGCCCGCATGAGTTCCGCCCCGCCACCTGGCCTCGACCCCGAACAGCTGCGCCGGTTCCTCGACCGCGAGCGACCCGGCCTGGTGTCCGGCCCCCTCGAAGCCCGACTGATCGAGGGCGGCCGATCGAACCTGACGTACGTCGTGAGCGACGGCTCCGACCGCTGGGTCGTCCGCCGCCCCCCGCTCGGACACGTCCTCGCCACCGCCCACGACATGCGGCGCGAGCACCGCGTCATCAGCGCCCTCCACCCGACGGACGTGCCGGTCCCCCGGACGGTCCTGCTCAGCGAGGACACATCGGTGCTCGGCGCGCCGTTCTACGTCATGGAGTTCGTCGAGGGCACGCCGTACCGCTCGGCCCGCCAACTCGCCCCGCTCGGCCCCGAGCGCACCCGCGCCGCGGTCCTCGGCCTGGTCGACGCGCTCGTCGATCTGCACGCCGTCGCGCCGGAGGCGGTGGGGCTCGGGGACTTCGGGCGGCCCGAGGGCTTCCTCGACCGACAGCTGCGCCGCTGGGGCAAGCAGCTCGACGCCTCGCGCGGTCGGGAACTGCCCGGCATCGAGCAGCTCCACGCGGCCCTCGGCGGCGCGCTGCCCGCCTCTCCCCCGCCCACCGTGGTCCACGGCGACTACCGGCTCGACAACGTCCTCATCGGCGAGGACGACCGGATCCGGGCCGTCCTCGACTGGGAGATGTCCACCCTCGGCGATCCGCTCACCGACCTCGGCCTCCTCGTCATGTACAGCACGCCGCTCGACCTGCCGGAATCGCCCGTCTCCACGACCGCGACGGCCCCCGGACATCCGAGCGCCGCCGAGCTGGTCGAGCGCTACGCGGCGCACTCCGGCCGGGACGTCAGCGCCCTCTCCTGGTACACGGCCTTCGCCTGGTTCAAGCTCGCCGTGATCCTGGAGGGCATCCACTACCGCTACACCCTCGGCCAGACCGTCGGTGCCGGCTTCGACCGCATCGGCGCCCTCGTCCCCGTCTTCATCGAGCACGGCCTGACCACCCTTCAGGAAGGCTGAACCGTCATGGACTTCTCCTACGACGCCCGCACCGAGGAGCTGCGGACCCGGCTCCTCGCGTTCATGGACGAACACGTCCATCCGGCCGAGTCCGTGGCCGAGGAGCAGCGCGCCCTGCTCGCCTCCCCCTGGGACACCCCGCCGATCGTCGAGGACCTCAAGGCCGAAGCCAAGCGACAGGGCCTCTGGAACCTCTTCCTGCCCGACGCGGAGTACGGCGCCGGGCTCACCAACCTCCAGTACGCGCCGCTCGCCGAAATCACCGGCCGCAGCCCGCAACTGGCCCCGACCGCCCTCAACTGCGCCGCCCCCGACACCGGGAACATGGAACTGCTCGCCCAGTTCGGCGACGAGGCGCAGAAGAAGCAGTGGCTGGAGCCGCTCCTCGCCGGCGAGATCAGGTCGGCCTTCGCCATGACCGAGCCCGAGGTCGCCTCCTCCGACGCGACGAACATCGAGACCCGGATCCGGCGGGACGGCGACGCGTACGTGATCGACGGCCGCAAGTGGTACATCTCCGGGGCGATGAACCCCGACTGCAAGGTCTTCATCGTCATGGGCAAGACGGACCCGGAGGGGGCCGACCTCCGTCGCCAGCAGTCGATGGTCCTCGTGCCGCGCGACGCCCCGGGCGTCGAGGTCCGGCGCGCGATGCGGGTGTACGGCTACGAGGACCACTACCACGGCGGTCACGCCGAGGTGGTCTTCGACGGGGTCCGGGTCCCGGCGTCGAACATCGTCGGCGAGGAGGGCGGCGGCTTCGCCATCGCGCAGGCCCGGCTCGGCCCCGGCCGCATCCACCACTGCATGCGGCTCATCGGCATGGCGGAACGGGCCGTCGAACTGACCTGTCGGCGCGCCGTCTCCCGCACCGCCTTCGGCAAGACGCTCGCCCAGCAGGGCGTCGTGCAGAACTGGATCGCCGACGCCCGGGTGACGATCGAGCAACTGCGGCTCCTCGTCCTCAAGACCGCCTGGCTCATGGACACCGTGGGCAACCGGGGCGCGCACACCGAGATCCAGGCCATCAAGATCGCGACGCCGCGCGCCGTCGTCGACATCATCGACAGGGCCGTACAGGCGCACGGGGCGGGCGGCGTCTCGCAGGACTTCCCGCTCGCCGAGCTGTGGGCGGCGGCGCGGACGCTGAAGCTCGCGGACGGACCGGACGAGGTGCACCAGAGGTCGCTGGCGCGCCGGGAGCTCAAGAAGTACCGCTAGGCGGCCCGCCCGAGGACCGGCCGCCCCCTCCGGGAAGAGGGGGCGGCCGGTCCTACCGGGGCGACCGCGGGCCGGTCAGGGGCGCAGGGCCCTGAGGAGCAGGTCGGCGAGGTGTCCGGCGACCTGCTCGGGAGCGAGCGGGCCGTCCGGGCGGTACCAGGTGGAGAGGTGGTGGACCGAGCCGAAGTGGTAGTCCACGACCAGGTCGGCGGGGGTCGCGTCGGAGAACACGCCCGACCGCTGCCCCTCTTCGACCAGGGCCCGGAAGCGCTCGTGGTAGCGGCGCCGCTCGGCTCGGACCTGCTTGTTCTTCTCGGGGCTCAGGTGGTGCATGGAGCGGAAGAAGATGGCGGCGTCGTCGAGGTTCTCGATGGTGGTGACGACGACGTCGGCGGCAGCGGCCCGCAGGCGCTCCTCGACGGGCGCGTCGGCGTCCGCGAAGGCGTCGAGCCGCTCCTGCTGGAGGCGCAGGACCCGGGAGTACACCTCCTGGAGGAGGTCCTCCTTGGAGCCGAAGTAGTGGTAGAGGGCCCCCTTGGTGACTCCGGCGGCCTCCACGATCTCCTGGACGGAGGTGCGGTCGTAGCCCCGCTCGGCGAAGAGCCGGGTGGCTGCGGCGAGAAGCCTCTGGGGGACGGGGGCGCCGCTTTCGTCCGTCGTCCTGGCCATGCTCCGCCGCCTTCCCTAGTGATCGTTTTCAGTCAGGGGAACTCGTTCCCGCCAGGAAATCTTCCCATCAGTCCGCGCTCCGTTTTCACGGGTGCCCGTCTCCCAGGTCTGCTGGACGCGGTTCATCGTGTCGAGCCACCGCTCGGGATCGGCGGATCGGTTGCGGTAGTAGCCGGCGACCTCGGGGTGCGGGAGGACGAGGAAGCGGTCGGCGTGCACGGCGTCGAGGAGGGCGTCGGCGACGTCCTCGGGCTCGATGGCCGTGGGTGCCAGGACGAGCTCGCCGGCGGACCCCGCGGCGGTGAGCATGTCCGTGCGGACGCCCTGCGGACAGATGGCGTGGACCTTGAGTCCGCGGTGGCGGTAGGTGAGGGAGAGCCATTCGGCGAAGGCGTACGCACCGTGCTTGGAGACGCTGTAGGGCGCCGCACCGATCATGGTGAGCAGTCCGGCGGCGGAGACGGTGGAGACGAAACGGCCGCGGCCCCGCTCCAGCCACTCGGGGAGCAGGGCACGGGCCGCACGGACGTGGGCCATGACGTTGACGTCCCAGGCGGCGGCCCAGACGTCCTCGTCGGCGAAGGCGTCCCCCGGTGAGGAGAGTCCGGCATTGGCGCACCAGACGTCGACGGTGCCGCCGAGCGCCTCACGGGCCTCGGCGACGACGGCGGAGGCGTCGCCGGGGACGGGAACGCCACCGATCTCCTCGGCGACGGCCTTGGTGCGCTCCGGGTCGAGGTCATTGACGACGACCCTGGCGCCCTCGGCGGCGAAGCGGCGGGCGAGTGCGGCTCCGATGCCACCGCCCGCTCCGGTGACGACGACGCCGGCACCCTGGAGCTCGTTCGTGTCCGCGGTCATGGACCCACCCTCTCGGCTGTGACGACCGGGACAGACTAACCAGTCGGTATGGAATGGCGGAAGACCCGCCCGCACGCCTCGTTCCCCAGGGCGACCGGAAACGCTAGCGTGCGGGCCCGTGCCACTCCGAGGAGGTCCCGCATGAGCCTGTCCCGACGGAACCTACTGGCGGCGGGAGGCGCCTTCGGAGCGGCGGCGGCCACCGCTCCGGCCGCCGCCGCGCCGTCCCCCGGGCACGGCCGGGTGCGCACGGGTTTCGAGCGGCTCGCGGCGGACGGGTACGCCCTGCTCGCGGGCGATCGCGTCGGCATCGTCACCAACCCGACCGGCATCACCCCGGACGCACGTCACGTGGTGGACGTCATGCACGCCGACGAACGGGTCGACCTGGTCGCCGTCTTCGGCCCCGAGCACGGATTCCGGGGAACCGCCCAGGCCGGCGGTTCCGAGGGCCGGCACGACGACCCGGCGACGGGGCTGCCCGTCTACGACACGTACCTGAAGAGCGGGCAGCCGCTGGCAGACGTCTTCACCGCCTCCGGGGCGGACACGGTGGTCTTCGACATCCAGGACGTCGGGGCGCGCTTCTACACGTACATCTGGACGCTGTACGACTGCATGGCCGCCGCCGCGCTCGCCGGAAAGCGCTTCGTGGTCCTGGACCGGCCGAACCCGGCGAGCGGACGGGCGGCGCTCGGCCCCGTACTGGAACGGGAGTACGCGAGCTTCGTCGGGCGGGAGCCGATCGCACAGGCGCACGGCATGACGGTGGCCGAGCTGGCCGGGCTCTTCAACGACGCCTTCCTGCCCTCGCCCGTCCCCCTGGAGACGGTGCGGATGACGGGGTGGCGGCGGACCGGGTTCTTCGACGCGACCGGCCTCCCCTGGGTACCGCCCAGCCCGAACATGCCGACGCCCGAAACCGCGCTCGTCTACTCCGGCACCTGCCTCTTCGAGGGCACGAACCTCTCCGAAGGGCGCGGCACCACCCGCCCCTTCGAACTCCTCGGCGCCGAGGGGGTCGACCGTCGGTGGGCGGGGGCCGCGAACGCGCTCGACCTGCCCGGGGTGCACTTCCGCGAGGCGTACTTCGCCCCGACCTTCTCCAAGTTCCGGGGAAGGACCGTGGGCGGGGTGCAACTGCACGTCCACGACCGGGACTCCTTCGACCCGGTGCGCACCGGAATCGGGCTCCTCGTCACCGCCCGCACCTCGTGGTCCGGCTTCGCCTGGCGCCCGGACCACTGGATCGACAAGCTGACCGGCTCCTCCCGGGTGCGGACGCTGATCGACGCGGGCGCCGACGTGGACGAGGTGGTCGGGGCGTGGCAGACGGACCTGGCGGCCTTCCGGGCGGTGCGGAGCGCTCACCTGCTCTACCGCTGACCCGTACCCGGTGCGGACGGGCGGGGCGTTCCCGGGGCGGCCCGCCCCCACGCGCCCGCCCCCCGCGCCCCTCCTGGCACGGGACCTCGACGGCCCTGCCCCGCCGACCTCCCTCGCACGTCTGGACGGGACCGTACGTGGGCATGCTGGCCGGGGAGCCGCCGCCCGCGCACGGGGCGCATCGGCGCTGCGGCCCCTCGACGTGGAGGGACGGTCGGACCGTGGCCGGGATGAGTGTGGAGCCGTACCGGGAGATCACCTTCGACAAGGACGGCGACGGGCCGCCGGGCCAGGTCTCGGCCCTCGCCGCGCTGGCGCGGCAGGGCGTCGACGACCTGGTGGTGTTCGCGCACGGGTGGAACAACTCCCCGTCCGGCGCGACCCGTCTCTACTCCGACTTCTTCGCCCCCTTCCCCGGGTTGCTCGCGCCCGGTGTAGAGGCGGGCTACGCGGGGGTGATCTGGCCTTCGATGATGTTCACGGACGAGCCGGTCCCCGACTACCGGGCCCTCGTGACGGCCCTCCCCGAGAAGGAGCCGGTCATCGGCCGACTCACCGAACTCCTGTCCGCGGCACCGGCTTCGGAGTCCGCGTTCGCGGAGTTCGGGACCCTGCTGCGCGCCCTGGCGGACGTTCCCGGGGCGGGTCCGGCCGGCTTCGCGGGTGGTGCCGCCGACGCCTCGGCACCGGTGCCGGAGTTCCTGGTCGCGGACCCGGTGACCGTGTGCGCGCTGTTCACGGACGCCGTCGAGGGCCCGGGCGCGGAGACGGCGGCAGGCTTCGGCGAGGGGCTGAAGCGGTATTGGAAGGGCGCCAAGGAAGCGCTGCGCCAGGCCACGTACTACGTGATGAAGAAGCGGGCCGGTCAGGTCGGCGAACACGGGCTCGGACCGCTGCTCGGCGAGGTCGCGCGCACCGCCCCCGGGCTGCGGGTCCACCTGGTGGGCCACAGCATGGGCGCCCGACTCGTCGCGTACGCCCTGCGGGGACTGCCCGCCGGGGCACGACCGGTCGCCTCCGTGACCCTCCTTCAGGGCGCCTTCTCCCACTACGCGTTCGCCGCACGACTGCCGCACGCTCCCGAACGGTCCGGCGCACTGCGGGACGTCCAGCGCCGGGTCCGGGGGCCGGTGGTGGCCTGCTACTCGCGGCACGACACCGCGCTCGGGGTGATGTACCCCCTGGCTTCCCGGCTCGCGAACGACTCCGCGTCCCTGGCCGGCGAGACCGCGGGGCTGCTCGGCACGGACGACCCGCGCTGGGGCGCCCTCGGACACGACGGCGTGCAGGCGGTTCCGGGAACGGTCCGGCGCACCCTCGCGGAGGCCCTTCGGGAGGGCGTACCGGGCTCGGGGTGCATCAGCGTGGATGCGGCGGAAGCGGTCCGCTCCCACAGTGACATCCGCCACACCGACCTGGCCCGGTTGATCGTTTCGGCGACCCGGACGGGGCGGTAGGCAGGGCTCCGGAGCCGGTGCGACGGGCGCGGTCGGCCACGTCCGCCGCCCCGGCTCCGAGTCGCGCGGGCGCCTCGGGGGACGGATCCCCCGAGGTGCCGATGGAACGCAGCGGGGCTCCCGTTCGTCCCTCCTGATAGCGCGAAAGGACCAGCGACGGAGGTGGCGAGGGATGGCCGGTTTCCGGAGTCTTGCGAGACAGGTGCGCGATCCGGGGTGCGACACGGCACTGCGCAGGTACTCGCTGCGCAAGTGCCTGGAGAGGTTCGCGCCCTATGGGCACCGCGCCACCTGGGACCACCTGTGCCGCAGGCACAGGTTCGAACCCGAGGACCGGGACCTCGACCCGCGAAGACTGGTGGCCGCGCTCGACGAGCTGGAAGAGGCCAGGGCCGTGTGGCTCGCCTACGAACAGCGGTTCGCCGCCCGGCGACGGCGCGAGAAGCAGGAGGGGCTGCGCGGACTCGCGGCGCTCGACCGCTGGCACCACCGCGTCTGGGGCGGCAACGGGGTGGTGCGGTGCGGCGATCCGGCGGTGCACCCCGCTGAGCCGTTGCCCGAGGTGCTGCGGCGTCTGATCGCCGCGTTGGAGCGGGGCCCGGGCGAGGCGTGCCCGGTGTGTGCGGGACCGCGGATCGAGTGGTCCGGTCCGGGCGATCCGTACGAACCGTGGCTCGGCCCGGTGTGCGGGGACTGCGGGGTGGGCGTCCCGCGGGCCGTGCTGACCTCCGGGGCGCTGGCCCGGGCACGCGGAGACCGGCACCGCCCGCTCGCTCCGGCGGCTTGAGCGGAACCTCCCCCTTCGGCGTTCCGGGCCGTCCGACCTGCTCCGCCTCCGGGACGAGACCCCGGCCCGAGCCTTCGACCCGCCCCGTCCAGAAGGCGGATGCGACCGGTCCGTCGACGATCGGCGCACGACCCCGCCCGCTGCTCCGGTGCGGGAGCACGGGGGCGACGCCTTCGACGCCCCCTCGTTGCCGGTCGGCCCCGCGCGCATGACGAGCGGCGCGGGCGGAAGCCGGCCCGTCAACCGTTCTGCTGCACCACGCCCCTGGTCGAGAAGGTGACCGGGTCGCCGCCCGGGAAGTCCCCCGGCGGGATGCCCGGGTGGTGGCCGTCCTTCGGAGCCGCGCGTTCGTCCTGGGGAGTGAGGGCGAGGCGCGAGACGATGCGGTAGCGGTCACCCCGGTAGAGCGAGTGGACGTACTCGACCGGACGGTCACGGGCGTCGGTGGTGAGCCGTTCGAAGAGGAGCGCCGGGGACAGTTCGGGCACGTCCAGCAGATCCGCCTCGGTGCGGGTGACGACGGTCGGCTCGATCGACTGCACCGCCTCCTTGACCTGGACCCCGTGCCGGTCGCGCAGGTGCTCGTACAGGTCGCCCTGCTCCAGCTCGCCCCGGGTCAGGTCCGGGACCAGGTCCGCCCGGACGTGCAGGTGTTCGATGGCCATGGGGGAACCGTCCACGAGGCGGAGACGGGCCACGTAGTGGATCTCGGCCGCGGGGGAGATCCGGAGCTTGCGGCCGACCCGGGCACCGGCGGGCAGGGTGCGGAACTCCAACAGCCTGCTGGTCCACGCCCCGCCGGCCCGGGGCAGGCTGAAGGCCGTCCGGTCGGAGACCAGCTCCTGGGTGATCTTCTCTGCGGCGACGAACATGCCGCGCCCGTGCTCGCGCACCAACAGGCCGGCGACGACCAGTTCGTCGACGGCCGCGCGCAGCGTGGGGCGGGACACGCCCAGCTTGGCACAGAGGGAGCGCTCGGAGGGGATGGGGTCGCCCGGCCGCCGCACCTCGATGAGTTCGAGGATCGCGTCGCGGACCCTCTCACGCTTGAGCATCGCGCCGGAGGCTGCCGCGTCGATCTCCATACGGGGCTCTCGTTCGTCGTCGGGATGTTCGCTGGTCAATCTTAACTGGTCTGCTGGTCAAGGGTCAGCCTCTAGAGCATTTCGACGTGATCCAGTCGAAGCAGACGCTGGATTGGCCAAGAAGGTTCTTGGCATGGGGGGTTGACGCCACCATTGGTCCATGCCACCTTCATCCCGCATCAACTGGTAAACCCCGAACTGGTAAGTGGACAGGTCGGGGTCGCCCCCCCCTTGTTCTCCAGCTCCCCGAGGTGAACCGTGAAGCACCGCCCACTCGCCCTGCTCGGCGCCATGCTGCTGGGCACCGGACTCGTCGCCTGCTCCTCGTCCGCCGAAGGCACCGGCCGGGACGACTCCGCCCGGACCGCCCTCGACGTGTGGCTGATGCGCGACAGCGTGTCGGACGCCTTCCAGGAGGAGTTCGAGGCCGGCTTCGAGAAGGGCCATCCGGACATCGACGTCAGGATCCAGATCCAGGAGTGGGAAGGCATCGGCGAGAAGGTGACCGCCGCCCTCGCCAGCAACGACGCCCCGGACGTCATCGAAGTGGGCAACACCCAGGTCGCCCAGTACGCCCAGAGCGGCGGCCTCACCGACTTCAGCGACAAGGTCGCCGAGCTCGGCGGCGACGCCTGGCTCAAGGGCCTCGCGGAACCCGGCGCCTGGGAGGGCAGGCAGTACGGCATCCCGTACTACGCCGCCAACCGCGTCGTCATCTACCGGACCGACCTCTTCGCGCGGGCCGGCATCGACGCCGCGGCCATCAAGACCCGCGCACAGTGGCTCGCCGCCACCGAGAAGCTCAACGGGGACGGCGTACAGGGCATCTACCTCCCCGGCCAGAACTGGTTCGCCCTCGCCGGTTTCGTCTGGGACGAGGGCGGCGACCTCGCCACCCGGGACGGCGACGGCTGGAAGGGCGGCCTCGACAGCCCCGAAGCCCTGCGCGCCATGGACTTCTACAAGCGGCTCCAGTCCCTCGGCAAGGGCCCCAAGGACTCCGACGAGTCCCGCCCGCTCCAGGCCGAGGTCGTCGCCAAGGGCGAGGTCGCCCAGGTCATCGCCGCCCCCGGCGGGGCCAAGGTCATCGTGCAGAACAACCCGGGCCTCAAGGGCAAGCTCGGTTTCTTCCCGATCCCGGGGAAGACCGCCGACGCCCCGGGCGCCGTCTTCACCGGCGGCTCCGACCTCGTCGTCCCCGTCGCTGCCGCGCACCAGGAGGAGGCGTACGCCTTCATCAAGGAACTCACCGGCGAGACCTGGCAGAAGAAGTTGGCCCTCGCGATGAGCTACGTTCCGAACACGACCGTCCTCGCGGGCGCCGTCGCCTCCGATCCCGGCGCCGCGGCGATGGCGGTGGGGGCGGCCAACGGCCACGCCACGCCCAACACCCCCCAATGGGCCGCCGTCGAGGCCAAGAACCCCGTCAAGGACTACATGACGGCCGTGCTCATCGGCCGCGACCCCGAGGACGAAGCCGCCAAGGCGTCCCGGTCCATCACCACCACGCTGAACAGCGGTTCCTGACCCGATGCCGGACACCCGTACCCCCGGACGGGGCCGGCGGCCGAACCGGCGCCGCCGCCTCGCCCCGGGACCCTACCTGCTGATCGCACCCGCGGTCCTGGGCATGCTCTACCTCCTGCTCTACCCGCTCGCCAGGGCCCTCCTCATCTCCTTCCAGGACTTCCGCCTGCGGGAACTGATCCGTGGTGACGCGGAGTTCGTCGGACTGCGCAACTACCAGACCCTGCTGGGCGATCCCCGGTTCTGGGAGGTGGTCCGCCGCACCTTCCTCTTCATGGCGGTCAACGTCCTGGCCATCATGGTCCTCTCCACCCTGGTGGCCCTGATGACCGAGCGGTTGGGCAGGGTCGGCCGGACGGTGGTCCTGAGTTCGCTCGTCCTGGTGTGGGCCGTGCCCGTCGTGGCGGCCACCACCGTCTTCCAGTGGCTCTTCCACTCCCGGTTCGGCATCGTCAACGAGGTGCTCACCGGTCTGGGCCTCACCTCCTTCGAGGGGTACGCCTGGTTCGCCCACGGCGGCGCCGCCTTCGCGATCGTCGTCGTCCTCGTGGTCTGGCAGTCCGTGCCGTTCGCCGCGATCACCCTGTACTCGGCGCTCACCACCGTCCCGGAAGAGCTCTACGAGTCCGCCCGCCTGGACGGGGCCGGCGCCACCAGGATCTTCCGGTCCGTCACCTTTCCCCTCATCCGGCCGATCTTCATGCTCGTGCTCTCCCTGGAAGTGATCTGGACCTTCAAGGCCTTCGTCCAGATCTGGGTGATGACCCGGGGCGGACCGGGCGACGCCACCACCATCCTGCCCGTCTACGCGGTGCAGACCGCCCTCGCCAACCAGCGCTACGACCTCGGATCGGCCGCCTCCATGGTGACGGTCCTGCTGATGAGCGGCGTCCTCGTCCTCTACTTCCGCCAACTGTTCCGCCAGGAAGGGGAGCACTCGTGACCACTCCGCACGGCGCCGCCCCGCGCCGCGCACCACGGGGGCGGGACTCCCTCCGGCGCCTGCGCCGGGTGCCCCTGCTCGCCGCCGCCGCCCTCACCGTCGTCTGCTGCCTGTTCCCCGTCTACTGGATGGTGGCGACCGCCTTCAGGCCGTCCCGCGACATCCAGTCCTACGACCCCGAGCTCATCCCGCGCGAGTGGACCCTGGAGCACTTCCGCACCGCAGTCGGTGCCGACGGTTTCGGGCTGTTCTGGCGCAACAGCATCCTCGTCACCCTGGGAGCCGTCCTCCTCTCCCTGCTCGTCGCCCTGGGTGCCGCCTATGCCGTGGCCCGACTCCGCTGGCGCGGCCGGCGCACCTTCCTCCTGGCCGTCTTCATCGCCCAGATGGCGCCCTGGGAGTCCCTGATCATCCCGATCTACATCATCTCCCGCGACACGAACATGCTCGACCGGCTGCCCACCCTCACCCTCGTCTACTTCATGATCACCCTGCCGTTCACCGTGGTGGTGCTCCGCGGCTTCATCGCCGGCATCCCGCCCGAGTTGGAGGAGGCCGCCCAGGTGGACGGCTGCACCCGGGTCGGCGCGTTCCGCCGGATCGTCTTCCCCCTGCTGGCACCCGGTCTCATGGCGACCTCGCTGTTCGGGTTCATCACCGCGTGGAACGAGTTCACCTACGCCAACTTCCTGATCATCAAGCAGCAGGACAGCCGCACGCTGCCCGTCTGGCTCTCCTCGTTCCAGTCGACCTTCGGCACCGACTGGGGCGCCACGATGGCCGCCGCCACCCTCTTCGCCCTGCCCGCGCTGATCGTCTTCCTCGCCCTCCAGCGCCACGTCACCTCCGGTCTCACCGCCGGAGGGGTGAAGGGCTGAACCGGGGCCCCGCCCGCGCCGCACACCACGCCCCGCCGGAGCGACCGCAGAGGTACGCCACCGTCGCCCGGTCCGATCCGTCCCGCGCCCCGCCGCACACCAGAACCGGAGACACGCCCCGTGGACCTCCCGCACCCCGCCCCCTCCCCCGGCCGCACCCCGTGGTCGGCCTCCGCCCCCGCTCCCGTCCGTCCCGAACTCTCCCTGGTCCCCCGCCCCACCACGCTGTCCGTCCACCCCGGCCGCTTCCGCATGGACCGCACGACCCGCCTGCGCATCACGCCGGGTGCCGAGGGCGCCGCCGACCTGCTGCGCAGCTATCTCACGCCCACCACCGGGCTCCCGCTGGACCACGCCGACGACGGCTCCTTCGTCCTCGCCCTCGTCCCCGCCCTGACCGGACTCGGGGAAGAGGGGTACGGGTTGACCGTCGGCTCCCGCGGGGTGCTGCTGCGGGCCGCCCGACCCACCGGTCTGCTGCGCGGCGTCCAGACCGTCCGTCAACTCCTGCCCCAGGCGTCCGCTCCCGGGCGCCGCGCCGTCGAGGTCGACCTGCCCGGAGTGGAGATCACCGACGTTCCGGCCCAACGCTGGCGCGGCATGCTGCTCGACGTCGCCCGCCACTTCCAGCCCGTCTCCTACCTGTACCGCTTCGTCGACCTCCTGGCCCTCCACAAGCTCAACGTGTTCCACCTGCACCTCACCGACGACCAGGGGTGGCGGATGCCGGTGTCCGCGTACCCCCGGCTCACCGAGATCGGCGGTCGGCGCGCCCGGTCGATGGTCGGTCCCGCCGGCAGCGGGTGCTTCGACGACCGCCCGCACGGGGGCGCGTACAGCCGTGAGGAGCTCGCCGGACTGGTCGCCCACGCAGCGGCCCGCGGCGTGACCGTCGTTCCGGAGATCGGGGTGCCCGGTCACGTGCGGTCCGCGCTCGCCGCCCACCCGGAGCTGGGCAACCGCCCGGAGGAACCGCTCGACGTGTGGACCCAGTGGGGCGTGTGCCCCAATGTGCTCGGCGTCGGCGACCACGTCCTGGACTTCTTCCGCACGGTGCTCGACGAAGTGATGGACCTCTTCCCCTCCCCGTACGTCCACATCGGCGGCGACGAGTGTCCCACCGACGAATGGGAGACCAGCCCGGCCGCCCTCGCCCGCTCCGCCCGGGAAGGGCTGGCCGGTCCGCGCGACCTGCACGGGTGGTTCCTGGGCAGGGTGGCGGAGCACGTGGTGCGCGCCGGACGCCGACCGGTCGCCTGGGCGGAGGACGGTGCCGCGCTCCCCCCGGAATGCACGGTGATGAGCTGGCGGACGCCCCGGCACGCCTGGGCCGCCGCCCGCCGGGGCCACGACGTCGTCCACGCCGACCACCGCTCGACCTACTTCGACTACGCCCGCGGGGACGGCGTCCACGAGCCGCCCGCCCAGCCCGGCCACGTCCTCGACCTGCGCGCCGTACACGGACTCGACCTCGCGCCGCCACCCGAGGAACCCCACCTCGCCCCACGGGTCCTCGGCGTACAGGGGCAGCTCTGGACCGAATTCGTGACCACGCCCGCGCACATCGAGTACCTCACCTATCCCCGCCTGTGCGCCCTCGCCGAACGCGCCTGGGGCCGCACCGACGACTGGCGGGACTTCTCCTCCCGGCTCACCGGGCACCGGGCACGGCTCGCCGCGCTCGGCGTACCGCACGACACGCTCCCCGACCGGGCGGCGCACGCCCCCGTCTGACGCCGTCCCGCTCCACCCCTTCCCCCACTTCTCCCGCAACCGGCGGGAGTGCACGAAAGGAACGTCGGATGAGTACGCGTCCCACCCGCCGCGGCACCCGCGCGGCCCTCGCCCTGACCGCCCTCGTGGGCGGCGCGGCCCTCACCGCCCTGCCCCTCGGCACCGCTTCCGCCGCCCCGGGCGACGTCCTCGCCGTCCAGTACCGGACGAGCGCGAGCGGGGCGACCGCGGACCAGAGCGAGCCCTGGCTCAAGCTCCGCAACACCGGCTCGAACAGCGTCCCGTTGAGCCAGGTCAAGATCCGCTACTACTTCAAGGCGGACACTCCGACCGCCTCGTACCGCTTCGCGTGCTCCTGGGCGGTCAAGGGCTGCTCCGTCATCACCGGCACGTTCGGCACACTCCCCCACCCCACCGCCACCGCCGACCGCTACCTGGAGGTCGGCTTCACCCCGGCGGCCGGTTCCCTCGCCCCCGGCTCCGACACCGGCGACATGCAGCTCCGCTTCTACCTGTCCACCTGGCAGACGCTGCAACAGAGCGACGACTACTCCTTCAACGGCGCCCAGACCTCGTACGCCGACTGGTCCCACGTCACCGCGCAGCTCGCCGGCGAGACCGTCTGGGGCACGGCGCCCGCAGGGAACGAGCCGACCGACCCGCCCACGGACCCGACCGATCCGCCCACGGACCCGCCGGCCGGCGGCCAGACCCTCTTCGACGACTTCTCGTACGCCTCGCACACCGATCCGGCCCTGTCCTCGCACGGTTGGAGCGTCCGCTCCAACTCCGGCGGCCCGGGCGTTCCCGGTGCCACCTGGGACCCCTCGAAGGTCACCTTCGTCACCCAGGGCGGCAACACGGTGATGAACCTGGAGACCTCCAGCGCCGGCACCAGCTCCAGCACCGTCCAGACCGAAGTCCTCACCAAGGCGACGAAGTTCCAGAACGGAACGTACGCGGCGCGGGTGAAGTTCTCCGACGCTCCCGCGTACGGCCCCGACGGCGACCGCGTCGTCCAGACCTTCTTCACCATCAACGACCTCAAGGCGCCGATGGCCGACGACTACGCCGAGTACGACTTCGAGTACCTGCCCAACGGCGGTTGGGGAGAGCCCGCCAACATCCTCTACACGACCTCCTGGGAGACCTACAACCCGGACCCCTGGCAGGCGGTCAACCAGCACAGCGAGAGCCGCACCAGCTTCACCGGCTGGCACGACCTCGTCGTCACCATCGACGGGAACGCCATCACCTACTACGTGGACGGTGCTCTCTTCGGCACGCACGGCGCCGCCTACCTGCCCGAACGCCCCATGTCCATCAACTTCAACCAGTGGCTGATCGACCTCAACGGTCAGCCGTCGACCGCGCCGCGTGCCTATGACCAGCAGGTCGACTACGTCCTGCACGTCAAGGACCGGGTCCTCAGCCCCGCCCAGGTGGCCGCGAAGGTGGCCGCCCTGCGCAGCGCCGGCACGACCTTCGTGGACGAGGTCCCGGCCTCCTGATCCGCTGGCGCCCGCCCGTCCCCTCCGGGAGGGGCCGGGCGGGCGTCGCGCGGAACCCGGCACGCAGCGGTGTCGAACCGGGGCGGCCGGCACGAGGACGGTTGAGAGAATATGTAGATCGGTCTACTGTGCTCCCATGGGACTGAAGGGCGCGGAGACGCGGGACCGGATGCTGGACGCGACACAGGAGCTGATCGAGACCGGGGGGTACCTCGGCGCCGGGCTCAACCAGGTGATCGCGACCAGCGGCGCGCCGCGCGGCTCGCTCTACTTCCACTTCCCCGGCGGCAAGGACCAGTTGGTCGGCGAGTCCCTCCGGCGGGCCGGGCGGACGATCGGCGACACACTGGAGGGCCTGGCCGACTCCCGTCCGTCGGTGGCGGGGTTCGTCGAGGCGGTGCTGCAGCACCTGGGCGACCGACTGGAGGAGTCGGGCTGGCGCAAGGGGTGTCCGGTGGCCACCGTCGCACTGGAGATGGCCAGCACCAGCGACCCCCTCCAGGAAGCGTGCTCGGAGGTCTACTCCTCGTGGGAGGAGGCCCTGCGCGCACGCCTGGCGGGTCGCCCGGACGCCGATGACCTGGCGGTCACGGTCCTGGCCCTCGTGGAGGGGGCGCTCCTGCTGGCCCGGACGCACCGCAGCCGGGAGCCGATGGACCGGGTCGCCCGCCAGATCGGCGTCCTGCTGAGCTGATGCGACCCGCCGGGAACGGCGGGTCCTTCGCTGCCCAAAAAATATGTAGACCGATCTACTAAGGAGACTTCATGGACGCGATCGTCTTCGGCGCGACCGGCTTCATCGGCCGCTCGCTGGTCGCCGAACTGCTCACCCGGGGTCAGCGGGTGGCAGCAGCCGTGCGCCGCGACACCCTCACCCCCTGGCTGGCTTCCCAGGGGGTCGACACCCGCGGGCTCGACGTCGTCACCGCCGACATCACCCGACCGCTGACGGGGCTGCCCGAGGTCCGGGACGTCTACAACGCCGCCGCACGCTTCGCCTTCGGACTGAGCGAACAGGAGGCGCGGGCGACCAACGTCACCGGGGCGCTCAACGTGGTCGAATGGGCCGCCGCACTGCCCCGGCTGCGACGGTTGGTGCACATCAGCGGTTACCGGGTGAGCGCGGCCGGGGACCACCCCGACTACGCCGGCCTGGGAGCCTACGAGGCGTCGAAGCTCGAGGGGGACCTCGCGGTGCGCGCCCGGGCCGAAGCGCTGTCGGTCCCGCTGACCGTCGCCAACCCCAGCACCGTGATCGGGCCGGGCCAGTACATCGGCATGGCCACCCTCGTCGAGGACCTCTGGAACGGGCGGCTCCCCGCCCTGCCGGGCGGCCCGGACACCTTCCTGCCGATCACCACGATCGACTACCTCGCGCGGTTCCTGGCGGAGGTCCCCGCGTCGCCCGCGGGCGAGCACTACTGGGTGCTCGACGACGACACCCCGCTGCTGCCCGAACTGATCGGCACGATCGCCGACCACACCGGCGTGCGGGCACCCCGCCGGACCGTCTCCACCGATCTGCTGCGGCGGCTGCCCCGACGGTTGACCGGTGTCGACCCCGAGACGCTGTCCTTCCTGTCGACCGACCGCTACCCGACGGCCTCCGCCCGCGCCTTCGCCGCGAGCGTCGGCCTGGAAACACCCCCGGCCGCCGACGCCCTGCGCACCTGGGCCGACGACCTGGTGGCCACCCGCTTCGGCGCCGCATCGCCCTGGCTGCGCCCGTACGGTTTCCACACCGTGGCGGGCAGCCCCACCTGGGTGGCCGGAGAGCGGCGCCGCCCCGGCCACGTCCTGCTGCACGGGCTGCCGATGAACGCGGACCTCTGGACACGGCTCGCCGCCCACCTCCCCGGACCGGTCCTCGCCCCCGACCTCCCCGGCCTGGGGCGCTCGGCGGCCACGACCCGGGCGACGGACGCGTGGCTGGCGGACCTGCTGGGCCCGACGCAGACCCGCCCCGTACTGGTCGCGCACTCCCTGGCCTGCGGACCCGCGGTCCGCTTCGCCGTCGACCACCCCGACCGGATCAGCAAGCTGGTGCTCGTCTCGCCGGCCTTCCTCCAGGAACCCGCTCCGCGGTTCGCCCGCTCGGGCCTGGCAGCGCCCGTACTGCGCCGGATGCCCGCCGCCCGACTGGCCCGGACGCTCGGCGTTCCCGAAGGCCCGGAAGTACGGAGCGCCGCAGCCGATCTGCGCCGCCCCGGGGTGGCGCGCCGGGTGACCGCGGCCTTGCGCGCGGACCTCGCCGAGCGCCGGCGGTCGCAGGCCCTGTTGGACCGGCTGACCGTCCCGGTACAGATCATCGTGGGCTCGACGGACCCGCTGGTCACGGCCGTCGACTTCCCGGTGGCCGAGATCGCCGGGGCCGGACACTACCCCCAGCTGACCCATCCCTCCGAGCTCGCACGGCACCTCGATGCCGTCCCCGCCCCGACCGGCGGATGACCCGGCCCCGCCGGAGGCCTTGCGGCGCCCCTCCGGCCCGGGCACGCGATCGAGGGCGCCCCTCACCGGCGGGGGGGCGCGGCGCCCCCACCGGCGGGGGCGCCGAGAACGCGTTCGCCCCCAGGGGTCGGGCTAGTCCTCGGCGCTTCCCCCCGGACGTCGAACCGGCAGCAGGCGCGAGCCCGCCATGCTCTGTCCGAAGTGGTCGTCGGGATTGGACAGCACGCAGGTGTCCAAGGAGAGGCAGCCGCAACCGATGCAGTCCGTCAGGTGGTCGCGGAGCCGGCCCAGTCGTGTGATGCGCTCGTCGAGTTCGGCCCGCCACGCCTCGGAGAGCCGGGCCCAGTCCTCACGGGTGGGGGTGCGCTCCTCGGGAAGTCGGGCGAGCGCCTCCCGGATGGTGGCCAACGGGATGCCGACCCGCTGTGCGGCACGGACGAAGGCGACCCGGCGGAGGGCTTCTCGACCGTAGCGGCGCTGGTTGCCGCTGGTACGACGACTGTTGATGAGGCCCTTCGCCTCGTAGAAGTGGAGGGCGGAGACGGCGGCCCCGCTGCGGGCGGAGAGCTGGCCGACGGTGAGTTCGTGGATCTTCTCTGGGATCTGCGACACCCGGCGACCCTACTGGCCCGCCCCCTCCGGGCGTTGACAGCGGCCCGCGCACCCCACATGCTGAGCAAGCGCTTAGACACCGACCATCGGGTATGTCGTACGAGAAGGGACGAGGAACATGGCCGAGCCGAGGATCTTCACCTCCGCCGAGGAACTGCGCGCGGGGGTCGGCGAGCAGTTGGGGCACAGCGAATGGCTGGAGATCGACCAGAAGCGCATCGATCTGTTCGCCGAGGCCACCGGGGACCACCAGTGGATCCACGTGGACCCCGAGCGGGCGGCCTCCGGCCCGTTCGGCACGACCATCGCGCACGGCTATCTGACCCTGTCGCTCCTGCCGCTGTTCGTCCCGCAGGTGCTGCGGGTCGAGGGCATGAAGATGGGCCTCAACTACGGCACCGAGAAGGTGCGCTTCCCGGCACCCGTCCCGGTCGGCTCGCGGTTGCGCGCCACGGCCGTGCTGACGAAGGTCGAGGAGGCGGGCGGCGGCGTCCAGGTCACGGCGACGGTGACCGTGGAGCGCGAGGGCGCGGAGAAGCCGGTGTGCGTCGCCGAATCGGTGTCCCGCTACTACTTCTGAGCGCCGACCATCCTGAGCACGAGGTCGGCATAGAGGGCACCGACCTCGTCCGGCGTCCGGCGGCCCTGCGCATTGAACCAGCGCGCGACGTCGATGCAGAGGGAGAGGACGGCGACCGTGGTGCCGGGCACGTCCGGCACCACGAACTCGCCCGCGGCGACGCCCTCGTTGATGATGCGGCGGATCGCCGCGTCGGACTCGCGGCGCAGCTCCACGATCTCGGCGCGGTGCTCGGGGCCGAGCGCGTCGAGCTCGTACTGGACGACCCGCGCGGTCGTGTGGCGCTCGGCGTGCCAGCGGACGAAGGAACGCACGGCGTCGGCGAGCCGCTCGGCGGCCGTGCCGTCCCCGTCGGCCGCCGCCCGGAGGATCTCCAGGGCCTTGTCGTGGCCGATGCGGCTGATCCGGTGGAGCAGCTCTTCCTTGGTCTTGTAGTGGATGTAGAGCGCGGCCGGACTCATTCCGGCGCGCCCCGCGATGTCCCGGGTGGTGGTGGCGTGGTAGCCGCGCTCGGCGAACGCCTCGACGGCGGCCACGAGCAGCCGTCGGGCCGCCTCGGGCGTGACCTCGCCCCAGGGCACCTCCTCGCCCCCGGGCGTCTCCTCCGCCGCGCTCATCCCACACTCCTCCTCGGACCCCGTAGAGAACAACACCATACAACGAGGGTGAGCAAGCGCTTAGGGCTCCGGGCCCTCCGGACTCCCGGAAGGGGGCGCCACGGGGCTCCGGGAGGGGTCCGGACGGCGAGCCCGCACCCGGGGCGGCCTCCTCAGAGCTTCTGGAAGGGATCGTGCTCGGCGAGGAGCTTCTCCAGGCGGGCCTGGTCGACCCGACTGACGATCTGACCGGCCTCCTGGCGGTCGCGGACGACCTTGGCGAGGGTGAAGGCGGAAGTCGTGAGGTAGAGGACCGAGACGGCGAGGAAGGCCCGCACCCAGGCGTCGGCGTCGAGCCGGTAGATGCCGACGGTCACGGCGGCGATCGCGATCCCGAAGGAGACGACGGCCTGGGCGTAGTAGGCGGCGGTGTTCTGCTGCTTGACCGGTGTGTCGCTCATGCCCCACAGCATCGGGCGGACGTGGCCCCCGCCACATCCGCCCGGATACTCAGGGGAGTACTCAGAACGCCGAAACGCCCGTGAGCGCACGGCCGATGATGAGCTTCTGGATCTGGCTGGTGCCCTCGTACAAGGTCATGACGCGGGCGTCGCGGACCAGCTTTCCGACCGGGTACTCGTCGATGTAGCCGTAGCCGCCGAAGACCTGGAGGGCGTTGTTCGCGGCACGGACGGCGGCCTCGGAGGCGTACAGCTTGGCCATGGAGGCGGCGGTGGCGAAGTCCCGGCCGCGGTCGATCAGGTCGGCGACCCGCCAGGTGAGCAGCCGGGCCGCGTCCACGTCGACCGCGATGTCGCTGATCATTTCCTGGACGAGCTGGTACGAGGCGATGGGCTTGCCGAACTGCTCGCGCTCCCCCGCGTAGCGCACGGCGGCGTCGAGGGCGGCCCGGGCGATGCCGACGCAGCCGGCGGCGACGGACATGCGCCCCTTGGCGAGGGCGGACATGGCGACGGCGAACCCCTTGCCCTCGGGACCGAGCATCGCGTCGGCCGGGACGCGCACGTCGGCCAGGGCGAGTTCGGCCGTGGCCTGACCGCGCAGGCCGAGCTTGCCGTGGACGGGGCGGCGGGTGAGACCGGGGGCGTCGGCCGGGACGAGGAAGGCGGAGACGCCGCGGTGGCCCGGGGTGTCGTTCGTGCGGGCGAAGAGCAGCACGACATCGGCCCAGGTGCCGTTGGTGATGAACATCTTGCTGCCGTTGATCACGTACGCGTCGCCGTCGCGGACCGCGCGGGTGGCGAGGTTTCCGGCATCGGAGCCGGTGCCCGGCTCCGTGAGGCCGAAGCAGCCGAGCGCCTCACCGGTGGCCAGCCGGGGCAACCACTCCTGCTTCTGCTCCTCGCTGCCCCAGGCGGCGATGGTCTTGGCGACCAGGCCGAGCGAGACGGAGACGATGCCCCGGACGGAGGAATCGCCGCGCCCCAGCTCTTCGGTGACCAGGCAGTACGCGAGGTGGTCGCCGCCCGAGCCGCCGTACTCCTCCGGGAGGGTGAGCCCGAGGAAGCCGACGGCGCCCAGCTTCTTCACGATGCCCCGGTCGACCTCCTCGGCGCGGTCCCAGGCGACGGCGTGCGGAGCGACCTCGCGCGCGACGAACTCCTCGGCGAGCCGCCGTACGGCCTCCTGCTCCTCGCTCAGCTCCAGATCCATGCGGTGCCACCCCACTCGACCATTAAATTACCACTGCTAGTTTTTTTGTGCAGGCCTACTATGTGCGCCATGGCCCGACCGCGCAAGCCCCTGCTCAGCCGAGAACGCATCGTCGAGACGGCGGGCGCACTCGTGGACGCAGAGGGACTCGCCGCCCTCTCCACCCGGCGGCTCGCCGCCGAACTCGGAGTGAGCGGGCCCTCGCTCTACAACCACTTCCACACCAAGGACGAGATCCTCGACGCGGTCGCGGACGCGGTGAGCGCCAAGATCGACCTGTCGATGTTCGCGGAGGAGGACGGTCGGGACTGGCACACGGCGCTGCACGACTGGGCGGTGTCCTACCGCGCCGCCCTCGCCGACCACCCGCACATCGTCCCGGTCCTCGCCCAGGGACCCGGCCGCCGTCCGGCGGGCCTACGGGTGGCCGACGCCGTCTTCGGCTCCATGGTCCGCGCGGGCTGGCCCCCGGCACAGGCCACCTCCATCGGCGCGCTGATGCGGTACTTCATCACCGGCTCCGCCCTCGGATCCTTCGCCCGCGGCTTCGTCGACGACGAGACGGCGTACGATCCGGCCGATTACCCCCACCTCGGACGGGCCCACCTCCTCGCCGAGCACCGCCAGAAGGTCGACGAGGGCGCGTTCGAAACGGGACTGCGGGCCCTGCTCGACGGACTGCGCCTGCAGTACGAGGCGATCCCGGCGGCCCGCCGGGAAACGGCCCCGCGCCCGCAGGACGCACCGGCGCACGGAACCGCCGCACCTCCACGGGCGGCAGCACCGGCCCCGCAGGACGCTTCGGCCGCCGCCGAAGCATGAGGGGGGCAGGCTCGTCCCATGGCAGCCAGTGACCTCGCCGCCCTCGCGGCGCTCTTCGCGGACGAGAGCCGCGCCGCGTTCCTGCTCGCCCTGCTCGACGGTCGGGCCTGGACCGCCGGGGAACTCGCCCGGCACGCCGGCGTGGCGCCGTCCACCGCCAGCGAGCACCTCGGAAAGCTGGTCGCGGGCGGGGTGCTCACGGAGGAACGCCAGGGAAGGCACCGGTACGTACGCCTTGCGGATCCCGGGGTCGCGCACCTCGTCGAGGACCTGGCGACCCGGTCCGAACCCGCGACGCCCGCACCGCCGCACTCGCTGCGGGCCGCGAGCGCCGGGCGGGCGATGGCCCGCGGCCGGACCTGTTACGACCACCTCGCGGGACGGCTGGGCATCACCGTCACCGCGGCGATGACCGAGCGCGGACTGCTGCGCCAGGACACCGGTTTCGCACTCACGGACCGGGGCCTGGAGTGGTTCGCCGAGCAGGGCGTGCTCCTGGTGCGGAAGGGGCGGCGCCCCCTCGCCCGCGGCTGTCTCGACCGGACGGAGCGGCTCCCGCACCTCGCGGGGGTCGCGGGCGCCGCGCTGTGCCGGCACGCCCTGGACTCCGGGTGGTGCGTGCGGATCGGGTCCGAGCGGGCGGTCAAGGTGACCCCACGGGGCGAGACGGCCTTGCGGGGCGCCCTGGGCATCGCCCCGGCCGCACTGCGGTGAGGGATCGGGCGCCCGCCCCCACGACCGTGCGGTGAGCGCCGAAACGTCCACGACCTACCGTCGGAGCATGCAGAAGCCACCCTCCCGGCTCGCGCTCGCCGCCGCCGTGGTCACCGTCCTCCTGTGGGCCTCGGCCTTCGTCTCCATCCGCAGTGCCGGAGCGGCTTACTCCCCCGGCGCACTCGCGCTCGGACGACTGCTCGCCGGAGGCCTGGTCCTCGGCGCGGTGCTCCTGGTCCGGCGGGAGGGGCTGCCGCCCCGGGCGGCCTGGCCCGGAATCGCGCTCTCGGGACTGCTCTGGTTCGGGGTGTACATGGTGGTGCTGAACTGGGGCGAACAGGAGGTCGACGCGGGCACGGCGGCCATGCTGGTGAACATCGGACCGATCCTGATGGCCCTGCTCGGGGCGCGGTTCCTCCGGGAGTCCCTGCCGCCGCGCCTGCTCGTGGGCATGGCGGTCTCCTTCGCCGGGGCCGTGGCGGTCGGCCTGTCGACGTCCGGCGGCCCCTCCGGCGGCCACGTCTCCGTGCTCGGGGTGGTCCTCTGCCTGCTCGCCGCGATGGCGTACGCGGGCGGAGCGGTGGCCCAGAAGCCGGCGCTCGCACACGGCAGCGCCCTCCAGGTGACGACCTTCGGGTGCCTGGTGGGGGCGGTCGCCTGTCTGCCGTTCGCGGGGCACCTGGTCGAGGAGGCCGCCCGGGCCCCCCTGGGCGCGACCCTGAACATGGTCTACCTGGGGGTGTTCCCGACCGCGCTGGCCTTCACCACGTGGGCCTACGCACTGGCCCGCACGACAGCGGGCCGGATGGGGGCGACGACATACGCCGTGCCCGCCCTGGTCATCCTCCTGGCCTGGGGGCTCCTGGGCGAACTGCCTGCGCCGTTGGCCCTTCTCGGGGGTGCGATGTGCCTGGCGGGCGTGGCCGTATCCCGCTCCCGGTCACGGCTTTCCGCGAACACCGGAGCGGCCGAATCCACCTGACAGGCCATGCTCCCGGTTCCGGTCAGTTCGCAAGCGTGCCACGCGGGTAGAACGCCCCCGACCTGGATCGGAGATGTCCGTCAAGCCCCAGTTCTGGCCGCGCGTACGGAAAGGGCACGTTTCGTCGCCCCTCGGCCGGATAATTTCGAGGCGGTCACAAGCTCAGGCCGGAACCTGACGGTCTGACACCTTCTCGCGAGCCCACGGGGGAACCATGGCGATTCAGCAACGGGCGGAGCGGACGAGACAGGAGATCCTGTCGTCGGCCGCTCGGGTGTTCGACAGAGTGGGCTACGAGCGGGCCTCACTGGCCCGGATCGCCGGCGAGGCCCGGGTGACCACCGGTGCCCTCGTCTTCCACTTCGCCACCAAGTCGGACCTGGCCACAGCGGTGTGCGGACGGGCCCGCGCGGTCACCCGGATCACCGTCGAGTCCGCCTGTCTGTCCATGGAGGGGGTCGGCGGCACCTCGATCGACAAACTGGTCATCACCACCCACGCACTGATCCGGCTCTTCGAGACCGACCCCACGGCACGGGCGGGCGAGCGCCTCGCCCGTGAGCTGCAGTCGACCGCCTCCGGCATCGAGCAGGAGTGCCCCTGGAGGCGCGAGGTCGAGCGCCTGGTGAGGTACGCGGCGGCCGAGAAGGCCCTGCACCCGGACGCGGACGCAGCGGCGGTCGCCACGCTGATCAACTATGTGATCACCGGAGTCGAACTGGAGATCCGCCACCCGAATGCACGGAACGACGAGCCCTGGTCCGTCGAGGGCAGCGGCCTGCACCATCCCGCGGAAGAACGGCTGCGCCGCATCTGGGAGTTAATCCTGCCGGGGCTCGTCCACCCGACGACCCGGCTGCTCGACACCGCAGGCCCGTCCCCGGACCCCGGCGCGGGCAGCGCACCGACACGGCAGATCCCGCCGAAGGGCAGGTCAGCGACCACTTCCTGAGTGCAACAACTGGCGGGCGAAATCCGCCAGGGACTTTCCGATGCGCTCGACCGACAGGCCGAGTTCGTGCCGCTGGAACTGGTAGAGCTCGGGCGACAGCGGACTGAGCGCGATGTCGATCAACGGGTCCGGGTCCTGGACGCCGTGGTCGACGAGCAGGGTCCGGACGTGCACGCGCCAGAATCCGTAAGCCCCCGTCCGGAAGCGCGCGGGACCCGTCTCGGCCCCCAGTGCCAGCGGCAGGTGCCGTTCGAGCAGATCGAGCATCGCCAGGTAGAAGGCCGCGAGTCGCTCCCCCGCGGGGGCGCCCGGCCCGAGGGGCGGGGGTCCGTAGATGAGCTGGCCCTGCAGCCGCCGCTCGTGCTCGTCGAGCAGTGCCACGGCGACCGAAGAGGGGTCGGAGAAGCTCCGGTAGAGCGTGGCGCGGCCCACGCCGGCGGCCTTGGCGATCCGGTCCATGGTGACCGTCCGCGGGTCCTGCTCGGCGAAGAGCCGCTCGGCGGCGGCCAGGATCTGGGCGCGGTTGCGCTCCGCGTCGGCGCGTCGGCGCGGAGCGACCGGCTGCTCGTCCGGGGCCTGGAGGTCACCGAGGAGCCCGTCGACCCGATGCACGGAGGCTGCCCGACGGCCGCGCTGCTGCTCTTCCTCGCTCATGGGGCAGACCTTACTTCCCTCGAAGACAAGTGGACACCTTGTCCGTTTGCCATGCCTCGTGCCATGCTAAACGGACTTACTGTCCACTTAAACGCTCGCCATCCCCGCCCCAGGGAGATCCAGATGCACACCGCGCTCCTCGCCGCGGCCCTGCTGGTCGGCTGCCTCCTGGCCGTCCAGGCCTCGGTGAACCTCCAGCTCAACTCGGCCGTCGGCACTCCGTACGGCGCCTCGACCATTCAGCTCGGCGTCGCGACCACGCTGCTCGTCGTGCTCGCGGTGGCGGCCGGTGCGCTCGGCGCGCTCGGCAAGCTGCCCGACGTCGAGCCCTGGCAGCTGCTCGGCGGACTGGCCAGTCCGCTCTACATCACCAGCGGCATCCTGCTCTTCCCCCGGCTCGGCGCACTGGCGGCCGTCGGGCTCTTCGTCACCGGCCAGATGTTCGCCTCGCTCGCCCTCGACCTCTTCGGCCTCCTCGGCCTGGAGCAGAAGGACCTGAGCGCCGGGATCGTCATCGGCGCCGCCGCCGTGCTCGCGGGCATCGTCGTGATCATCCGGGGCATGAAGGCCGCGGCCCCTCCCGGCGCCCCCAAGATGTCGAGCGCCGGGCGCATCGGCTGGCTCGCCCTCGGCATCCTCGCCGGCGCCGTCCTGCCCGTCCAGGGAGCGGTCAACGCCCAGCTGCGCGCCCGGCTGCAGGAGCCCATCACCGTCGCCGTGATCAGCTTCGCCGTCGCGACCTTCACGATCGCCGTCGTCCTGCTCGTGCTCTACACGACCAGGAAGACCCCGAAGCCCAAGATCGCCCCGCTGAAGAAGATGCCCTGGTGGGGCTGGCTCGGCGGCGCCTGCGCCGCCGCGTACGTCACCGGCACCTTCCTGCTCATCCCCTCCATCGGCGCGGCGGTGACCATCGCCCTGACCGTGACGGGACAGCAGCTGACCTCGGCCCTGATCGACCACAAGGGCCTGTTCAAGCTTCCGCAGCGCTCCTTGACCAAGCCGCGCGCCCTGGGCCTCGCCCTGCTGATCGCCGGCTCCCTGACCATCCAGCTCGTCTGATCGAGGCCGGCGCGCCCCCGGGCACCCCGGGGGCCCCGGCCCGATCGGGGGCTCCCGAAAGGCTGCACATGAAGACGCCCCACACCGCCGGGCCGGACATCCACGTCCTCCCCTCGGCCCTCCCCATCCCCGGCCTCGGCGACCAACCGGTGAACGCCTTCCTCCTACGGTCCGGGGAGCCGCTCCTCGTCGACACCGGCATGCCCGTCGACCGGGAGGGCTTCCTGGAGTCCCTCTGGTCGCTCATCGACCCGACCGATCTGCGATGGGTCGTCGTGACCCACGACGACCGCGACCACACCGGCGCGCTCGCCGGCATCCTCCGGGCCGCACCGAACGCGAAGGTACTGGCCAACGCAATATCGGTGACCCGAATATCAGAGGAGTTCAACATTCCGCAGGACCGGGTGGTGACCGCGAACCCGGGAAGCCGCACGAGAATCGGCGACCACGACCTCAGTTTTCACCGACCGCCCACTTTCGATTCACCTGGAACCCTGGCGGTTTTCAACCATTCGGACGGCACACTGTACACCTCCGATAGTTTCGGAACCGTCGTAACAGAAATAGCCCAGGACTTCGCCGACCTCGACGAGAAGGAATTCTTTGACGGGTTCGACGTCCTGAACCGGGCGATAGCCCCGTGGACCGCGCTGGTCGACGAGGCGAAGTTCGTCCGTCCCGTACGCCAACTGGCCGCGCTGCGCCCGGCACGACTGCTCAGCGCCCACGGACCGACCGTCCGGGAGGACGCCGTACCCCGGCTCTTCGAAGCGATGGCCCGCATCCCGTCCCTGCCCGCCTGGCTGCCGGACGCCGACCTCGACCTCGAGGCGGCGCTGGACGCCCATGAGTCCCCCGCCGGCTGAACACCACTCGCCGACGCACGATCCGAGGAGAACCATGCCCGACCCGACCACTGCCGACCTGACCCCGCCGCGCGGAGTCGTCACCGTCTTCTCCGACATCTGGTGCTCCTTCGCGCACATCGCCATCCACCGGCTGCACGCCACTCGGGCCCGACTGGGCCTGGAGGCGCAGGTCTCCTTCGACCTGCGCGCCTTCCCCCTGGAACTGCTGAACGACGCCCCGAGCCCGCGCCCCGGCACGGACAGCGAGGTGGCCCGGATGGCCAGTCTGGAGCCGGCTGCCGGTTGGCAGTTGTGGCAGGCCAAGGACTGGTTGTACCCGTCGACGACGCTGCCCGCCCTGGAGGCCGTGCTCGCCGCGAAGGAGCAGAGCCTGAACGCCTCCGAGCAGCTCGACCTCGGCCTGCGCAAGGCCTTCTGGGCCGAGTCGCGCTGCATCAGCCACCGCAAGGTGATCCTGGACGTCGCCGCCGACACCGGCGCCGTCGACGTGGACGTCCTCGCCGAGGCGCTCGACGACGGGCGGGCCCGTCGCGCCCTCGCCGACCAGGCCGCCCTGTCCAAGAGCGACCGGATCAACTGCAGCCCCCACCTGTTCCTGCCCGACGGCTCCGACCACGCCAACCCCGGCATCGACGTGGGCTGGGAAGGCGCGTACGGGATCGGCTGGCCGGTGATCGCCTCGGACGACCCGAAGGTGTACGAGGACATCTTGCTGCGGGCCGCCACCGAGTAACAAGAAAAGCCGTCACCGGCGGCTCGGAAAAGGAACGACGGCCAGGCATTCCCGATCGCGGAATGCCTGGCCGTCGTTCCTTTTTTTTGCCCGCAGAACATCGCGGTGATTATTAATTGCGTGACCCGGCCGTTATTCGCAAGGCCGGTCGAAGCTCCTACAGTCATTCACGCCGCCGGAATTCCGGACGAGTTTCGTATCGACAGCGGGAGTTCTTCATGTCGTTGACCGACAAGGCAGACGTCAGCACTTTCGTCGACCTCACCCAGCACGAGATCGAGGCCCTGAAGACCCGGTTCAACCTGGCCGACGCCCACACGCACCAGCGCCAGTCCGCCTCTCAGGAACGGATCGTCTCGCGGCTCCCCGAACTCTGGCACGAATCCGAGTCGAAGCAGCAGGCCCACTTCGAGCGCCAGTTCATCGACGCCTTCTTCCGGCTGCACCGGCAGCCCACCGCCCGGGCGATGGACCGGACCCTGCTGTCGTACTCCGCCAGCGTCTCCACCATGGTCGCCGGCATGTTGCTCAAGCAGCGCGGCATGTCGGTGCAGTTGGTGGAGCCCTGCTTCGACAACCTGGTGGACCTGCTGCGCAACATGCAGGTGCCGATCTCCCCGCTCGCGGAGTCGGCGCTGCACGAGAAGGACGCCATCTACGAGCGGCTGGTCGAGCAGGTCGACGCGGACGCCCTCTACCTGGTCGACCCCAACAACCCGACCGGCTTCACCCTGCTCGCCGAGAAGCTGGAGGGTTTCCGCGAGGTCGTCCGCTACTGCGTGGACCACGGCAAGGTGCTGGTGATGGACTTCTGCTTCGCCTCCTTCGCCCTGTGCGACGAGGGCATCGGACGGGTCGACATCTACCGGCTCCTCGAGGAGTCGGGCGTCACCTACATGGTCATGGAGGACACCGGCAAGACCTGGCCGATCCAGGACGCCAAGTGCGCCATGATCACCGCCAGCCGGGACATCCAGGAGGAGGTCTACAACCTCCACACCAGCGTCCTCCTGAACGTCTCGCCGTTCGTCCTCAACATGGTCACGCAGTACGTCGAGGACTCCATCTCCGACGGCTTCGCCTCGGTCCGCGACGTCATCACGACCAACGGCGAGGCCGCCCGCGCCGCCCTCAGCGGCAGCATCCTGGAGTTCCAGGAGCCGGTCGTCGGCACCAGCGTCGCCTGGTTCCGGATCAAGCCCGAGCACCTGACCGCCACCCAGCTGCAGGCCGTCCTCTTCGACGAGGAGGTGTACGTCCTGCCGGGCACCTTCTTCTACTGGAACAGCAAGGAGAAGGGCGAGCGCTTCGTCCGCCTGGCCCTGGCCCGCGAGCCCGAGGTGTTCGCCGGTGCGATGGAGCGGATGCGGAAGGTGCTCGAGCGCTATGCGGCCTGACCCCGCCCCCGAGACGGCCGCCCCCGGCGGCGAGGTGTTCGTCGACGCCACGCTCTTCATGGGCATGCACAGCGGGGACGAGACCGTCCGGTCCGCCGCCAAGGCCTTCTTCGCCGGCCGACTGGCCGCCGGAGAGGCCGGCCGGGTCGTCATGAACTGGGAACAGGTCGGCCGCTGCGACGACCTCGTGTGGGGTTACGAACGCGGTGTGCAGGACGAGTACTACCCGTTCATGGACGTCCTCCACACCGATCTCGCCATCGACCGGATCGCCTACGACGAGGAAGACGTCCGCCTGGCCTTCACCACGCCCGGCCTGGACGGACTGCCCGTCCACGAGCGTCTGATGCTCTCCCAGGTGATCGCCCGTCGCGGCACCCTGCACACGGCGAGCCCCCGGCTCATCCGGACGGCCGGCCTGCCCGTCGTCCCGGTCGCCGCCGGCGCCGAGGCCTCGTTCCCGGCCTACCTGGAAGACCTCTACCAGCGCTCGCTGGTACTGACGGTCGCCTCCGAGAACCTCTGAGACCACGCCGTCCCCGACGGCGCGAGAAGACATCCGAAGGGCACCCCACTCATGCCTGACAGCTACTCCTACTCCGGGACGATCGTCCCGTTGATCACTCCCCTCGACGAGCACGGCACCGTCGACGAGCAGAGCGTCGTCCGCCTCCTGGACCACATCCGGACCGAGGTGACGGGCCTCATGCCGGCCCTGTCCTCCGGCGAGGGTTGGAAGCTCGACGCCCGGCAGTGGCAGGACGTGGTCACGTACACCGTCAAGCACGCCGAGGGACTCCCGGTGCTCGCCGGGATCCAACTGCCCGACACCGCCTCGGTGATCGAACGGGCGCGCACGGCCGCCGAGATCGGCGTCGACGCCATCGTCATCACCACTCCGTTCGGCACCGACGTGACGCAGGAGCAGATCTTCGAGCACTACCGGTCGATCCGCGCGGCCGTCGACGTGCCGATCTTCCTCTACAACGAGGAGGCGCTGTCGGGCAATCGCATCGAGTTCGAGACCCTGATCCGGATCTGCCGGGAGATCCCCGGGATCGCCGGCATCAAGGAGTCGAGCGGCGACGCCGCCTTCACCCGCCGGATGGCCGAGGCGGACACCGGCATCCCCGTCTTCGAGGGCTGGGAGAACCTGCTCGTCGACGCCCGTGGCATCCAGGGCTTCATCGGTCCGCTGGCCAACGTCGAACCCGGCCTGTGCAACGCGATGCTGGTCGACCCCACCCCCGACCGGCAGGCCGAGGTCAATGCCGTCTGCGAGCGGTACGGCATCTTCCGCGACGACTGGTACCGGTGGGTGAAGAAGGAGCTGCACCACCGCGGCATCATCGGCTCCCCCACCACGCACGAGGAGGCGACGGCGGAATGAGCACCACTCCCGCCTCGTCCGCCCCGGTGGCCGTCCACTCGGTCGCGGCCCCGGTCGCGACCGCCCAGCGCGAACTCCACGCGTTCTACAGACGCGTGCCGAACCTCGGCGACTACGGGTCGATGGCCGCGATCGAGGAGCGGTGGATCCTGCCGAAGGCCCGGGCCTACGAGGCCTCCGCGCCCCGGTTCGGTTCGACCGGCGAACTGCTCCGGGCGCTCAAGGAGTTCCTCGACGAGGAAGAGGCCGCACTGCCGGAGAGCGCGACCTTCCTCGCCGAGCAGGCGACGCTCGAACAGTTCAAGGTCGTCGTGAGGGAGTTCGCACTCGACGGGCTCACCGAGTCCGAGTCGCTGCTCCCGGTGGTTCCCCGGCTGCCGTACCGCTCGGCGATGGCCGTCTTCCGGGTCCTGATCGACGAACTCGGCTGTGGCAACGAGGAGAAGGCGCACTCCCAGCTCTACCGCGACCTGCTCACCGAGCTGGGCATGAGCCTCCGCCTCGACGACTACCTCGACGAGACGTCGCCGGAGTGCTACGCGTACGTCAACATGTTCCACTGGTTGGCGAGCCGGGCGCCCTCGCCCCAGTACTTCCTGGGGGCGTACGCCTACTTCGAGACCAGCGTCCTGTACGCCTTCCAGAGCTTCGCCCGCGCGGCGCGGCGGCTCGGCATCGTCCACGACGCCTACTACACCGAGCACCTGTACATCGACTCGTACCACAGCAGCCACATGCGCACGGCGATCCGCGCCCTGGACGAGCCGGACCTGGCGAAGATCTGGGCGGGCGTGCGGTTGGCCTCCGACATCGTCGGCGAGGCGACGGAGACGGCGATCGCGCGGGCCCGGGAGACCGTCGCATGACGGCCGGGCCCGCCGGGCGGCGGGACGCCGCGGAACCCGCCGTCCGCCAGGTGACCGAAGACCTGGTCCTGGTCGAGGTCGGCGGTCGCAAGGTCCTCGCCGCTGCCGTCTGCCCGCACCGCGGGGGCCGGCTCAAGTACGGCAGGGTCGACGGGGACAGGTTGCGGATCACGTGTCCCCTGCACCACACGACCTTCGACCTCACGAGCGGCGAGCGGCTCTCGGGGGCGGCCTGCGCCGCCCTCCGGGTGGTCGACGTGCTGCCCGGCCAGGACCTGCCCGAACGCACCGGAGGCGCCTCATGACCACCACACCGACCGGGGCGGCGTCCACCGTGACGCCGCCCCGTGCGGCGGTCGACCACGACGGCGTCGCGCCGGTGCCCGATGCCGAACGCACCTCGACGCCCGCCGATTTCGGCTGGATCTGGCCCTCCGCACAGTTCTCCTTCGGCACCGTGGTCCTGGGCGCACTGCCCGTGGTCTTCGGCCTGGGATGGTGGGCGTCGGCCAGTGCCATCGCGGTGGGCGTCGCCATCGGGACGGCACTGCTCGCCCCGCTCGCCCGGTTCGGCATCCGCACCGGCACGAACGACCCGGTGGCGAGCGGGGCGCACTTCGGGGTGCGGGGCAGGGTGGTCGGCAACACCATCACGGTGGTCACGGCGCTCGGCTTCTTCGCGATCGCGGTGTGGACGGGCGGCACCGCCGTCATGGTCGCGGGACACCGACTGCTCTCCACTCCCACCGGGCCGGGTGCCCTGACCGTCGCGATGTTCGTGACGGCGGCGGCGGTCGCACTGGTCGCCGTGCGCGGCCACGAGGCGCTCGTGCGCACGTACCGCATCACGGCGCTCACCGGCGGCGCGGTCCTGCTCGGCACGGTGCTCGTGCTCGCTCCCCGCTTCGACCCGGGGTACGCCGGCGGGACCCTGGCCTTGGACAGCGCCCTGCACACCTGGTTGCTCGCGGCGACCGCGTCCGCGACGGTGCCGCTGTCGTACGCCACCTTCCAGGGCGACTACACCCGCTTCATGCCGGCCACCACACCGACCCGCCGGGTGGTGCGGGCGAGCGGGACCTCGATGTTCCTCAGCAGCCTCGCCGCACTGCTCACCGGGGCGTACGTGACGACGCTCTTCCCCGTGCCCGACGAGCCGTGGCTGCAGGGCCTGACGGATGCCGTGCCCGGCTGGTTCGCCGCGGCCGTGGTGCTCTTCGGCTTCGCGGGCACCCTGCCCCAGGCCGGGCTGTGCCTGTACGCGGCCGGGCTCTCCGCCAACTCGGTGTTCTGGCGCTCCTCCCGGGCCGCCGTGACCACGGTGGTCGCACTGCTCGCGGCGGCGGTGCTCTACCTCGGGGCGGTGGTGTACGACGCGATGGACGCGATGTCGGCGTTCGTCACCCTGCTGCTCACGGTCGTCGCCCCGTGGGCGGCGGTGCTCTCGGTCGGCTACGTGCTGCACCGGGGCAGGTACGACGCGGAGGCGCTGCGCTCGTTCACCACGGGCGGCGGCGGCCGCTACTGGTACGCGGGCGGCGTCAACCCCCGCGCGGCGATGGCCTTCGCGGCCGGCTCGACGGTCGGCGTGCTGTGGGTGAACAACCCGCTGTACACCGGGCCGTTGACCGGGCTGACCGGCGGGGTGGACCTTAGCCTGCCGGCTTCCTTCCTGGTGGCGTCGGTGCTGTACGGAGGGCTGTGCCGGGTGTGGCCGGAGCCGCTGCTCCCGCCCCCGCGAAAGCGTTGAGTCCGCAGGCCTTCGTCCCGGAGGCCACTGCTCCGAAGGCCGGCCGTCCCGCGGTTCGACGTCCGGCTGACCGATCGAGAATTCCGAGGTGACCCGTTCATGTCCATGTTCCGACTCGTGGTCCGGTCGGTCGTCGAGGAGGCGGACGGCGTCCGGGGGCTGCTCCTCGCCGATCCGGCGGGGGGTGACCTGCCCCCCTGGGAACCCGGGGCGCACCTGGAGGTGGCGCTGCCGTCGGGGGCGGTCCGGCACTACTCGCTCTGCGGGGACCCCGCTGACCGGAGCACCTACCGGCTGGGGGTGCTGCGGGAGCGGGCGGGCCGCGGCGGTTCGGAGGAGGTCCACACCCGCGTCGGCGAGGGCACGGTCCTCGGCGCGCGGGGTCCCTTCAACCGCTTTCCGCTGGTCCCCGCCGATCGGTACCTGTTCGTCGCGGGAGGCATCGGCATCACCCCGCTGCTGCCGATGGTGCGGGCGCTGCCGCCGGGATCGTGGTCCCTGCTGTACGGGGGCCGGAGCCTCGCGGCCATGGCGTACCGCGAGGAGCTCTCCGCGCTCTCCGGGGCCACGCTCGTCCCGCAGGACACGGCGGGGCTGCCCGACCTGGACGCCGCCCTCTCCGGACTGCCCACCGGGACGGCCGTGTACTGCTGCGGCCCGGAAGGGCTGCTGAGGGCGGTGCGGGACCGCTGGTCGGGGCCGCTGCACACGGAGCGGTTCGGCGCGGCGCCGGCGCCCCGACCCGAGGAGACCGCCGGTTCCGCTTCCGACGGCTCGGGAGGTCCCGAAGGCTTCGAGGCTCCCGAAGGCTCCGGAGGGGTCGAAGGCTCCGGAGGGGTCGAAGGCTCCGGGGGTTTCGAGGTGGAGCTGCGTCGGAGCGGACGGACCGTGCGCGTCGCGCCGGGCCGGACCCTGCTCGACGCCGTGCGCGAAGCGGTGCCGGGCGTCGCGTACTCCTGCGAGGAGGGCTGGTGCGGCACGTGCGAGACGAAGGTGCTCGCCGGAACGCCCGAGCACCACGACTCCGTCCTCGGCGAGGACGAGAGGGCTTCGGGGACGACGATGATGATCTGTGTGGGCCGCTCGTGCGGGGCCCGTCTCGTCCTGGACCTGTGAGGCGCGCGGAAGCCCGTGCCGGCGAGTGGGCCGGTGCGGACTTCCGCGCGGTGCGGGGCTTCAGGGGAAGACGACCAGGGCGCGACCGCCCTTGCCCGCGAGCATGTTGTCGAAGGCGCCCGGGATGCCGTCCAGGGTGATGCGCTCGGTGACGAGGGCGCCGAGGTCGAGCCGTCCGGCCCTGATGTGCTCGGCGAGGACCGGCAGGTCTTCGGCCGGGTTCGAGTTGCCGTAGACGCAGCCGGCCAGGGTGCGGCCCCAGTGGAAGAGCTCCAGGGCGTTGAAGGTGACCTGCTGCTCCTTGCCGCCGATGCCGACGACGGTGGTTCGACCGCCGCGTCGGGTGGATTCCCAGGCGGTCCGGATGGTGACGGCCCGACCGACGCACTCGACGGCCACGTCCACGCCCTGGCCGCCGGTCAGCTTCCGGATCTCCTTGGCCGTGGTCCCGGAGGCCACGACGTACTCCGTCGCGCCCGCGCCCCGGGCCAGGGCCTCCTTCTCCGGGGAGACGTCCACCGCCACGACGGTGGACGCTCCCGCGATCCGGGCGGCCTGGAGGGTGGCGAGGCCCACGCCCCCGACGCCGAAGACGGCGACGGTCTCGCCGGCGCGGACCCGTGCCGCGTGGTGGACCGCGCCCCAGCCGGTGAGGACGGCGCAACCGAGCAGGGCGGCGTCGGCGAGCGGTACCCCGTCGGGAACGGGCAGGACGCAGTTCGCGGCCACGACCGTCTCCTCGGCGAAGGCCGCGACGTTGAGGCCGGGGTGGAGTTCGGTGCCGTCCCCGGTGCGGGCGTGGACGTTCGCGGCGCCGGTCAGCGCGTTCGCGCAGAGCCAGACCTCGCCGAGCGAGCAGGGGTGGCAGTCGCCGCAGGACGGCGCCCAGTTGAGGACGACGCCGTCGCCCGGGGCGACGTGGGTGACGCCCTCGCCGACGGAGACCACGGTGCCCGCGCCCTCGTGGCCGAGGACGGCCGGAACCGGCACGCGCATGGTGCCGTTGGAGAGGGACAGGTCGGAGTGGCAGACCCCGGCGGCTGCGAGCCGGACCCGGACCTGGCCGGGACCGGGCTCGGGCAGCTCGATGTCGGTGATCTCCAGGGGAGAACCGACGGCGGGCAGGACGGCGGCGCGGATCACGCTCACGTGCGGTGCTCCTCGGGGCTCAGAACTGCAGGGACTTGGTCTGGAGGTACTCGGCGAGACCGTGCGCGCCGAGCTCCCGGCCGACGCCGGACTGCTTGTAGCCGCCGAAGGGGGCCAGCGGGTTGAAACGGCCACCGTTGATGTCGACCTGGCCGGTGTCCATGCGCCGGGCGAAGGCGACGGCCTCGGCCTGCTCCCCCCAGACGGCGCCGCCGAGACCGTAGACGGTGCCGTTGGCGATGGCGAGGGCCTCCTCCTCGTCCTCGTACCGGAGGAGCGAGACGACGGGGCCGAAGATCTCCTCCTGGGCGATGGTCATGTCGGGGGTGACGTCGGCGAAGACGGTCGGGGAGACGTAGAAGCCGGTTTCGCGCGGGGCTTCGGGGCCGCCGGCAGCGAGCCGGGCGCCCTCCTCGATCCCCTTCTCGATGTAACCGCGGACGCGCTGCCGTTGCCCGGCGCTGACCAGGGGGCCGATGCGCTCCCCGGGCACGTACGCGGCAACGGCCTCGACGGCGAGCGCCACCGCCTCCTCGTACCGGTCGGCGGGGATCAGCATCCGGGTCCAGGCGCTGCACGTCTGACCGGAGTTGGACATGACGTTGGCGATGCCGACGGCGACGGCCTTGGGGAGGTCGGCGCTCGGCAGGACCACATTGGCGGACTTGCCGCCGAGTTCGAGGGCGACGCGCTTGACGGCGCCGCCCGCGAGCGCCCCGATGCGGCGACCGACGGCGGTGGAACCGGTGAAGGAGACGAGGTCCACGTCCGGGTGTTCGGCGAGGGCCTGTCCCGCGATCGGCCCGAGGCCGGTGACGAGGTTGAAGACTCCGGCGGGCAGGCCCGCCTCGTGGACGGCCTCGGCGAAGAGCTGAGCGGTGAGCGGGGTGTCCTCGGCGGGCTTGAGGACGGTGGTGCAGCCGGCGGCGAGGGCCGGGGCGACCTTGGCGACGATCTGGTGGAGCGGGTAGTTCCACGGGGTGATCGCGGCAACGACGCCGACGGGCTCGGCGTAGACGGTGGAGTTGCCGACCTCCTCCTCGAAGGGGTGGGTGGCGGCGAGTTCGGCGTACGAGCCGACCACGGCGATCGGCAACCCTGCGTGGACCGCGGCGGCGAGCTTCGGCGGGGCTCCGAGTTCGGCGGTGACGGTGGCGGCGATCTCCTCCTTGCGGGCGGCGAGCGCGTCGCGGAGGGCGGAGATCCGGGCCGCGCGCTCGGCGGGCGGGGTGGCGGCCCAGCCGGGCAGGGCGGTGCGGGCGGCCCGGACGGCGGCATCGACGTCCTCCACGGTGCCCGCCGGAACATGGTCGATGACCTGCTCGTCCGCCGGATTGACCACGGGAATGCGGTCGGTGGAGGAGGCGGGGCGCCATTCCCCGCCGATGTACATCGCGTCGTGGGCCTTCATCCGCTGTCTCCTCACGTTGCCTGCCGGGGGGGGCGACCGGTTCACCGGCGGTTCCGTGCGGTCCACGGTGGGGTCCGCGGTCCCGTCCGATCCGCCGTCGCGCCCAAACTAGCGTCGTTAGTTTTGTGGCGCCAGGGCCTGCCGGAGTGCCCCCGGTCTCACCCGGCAGCGATCCACCGCGTCGCTCGATCGTGCCGGTCGGACCCGCGCGCCGTCCACCTCGCACCCGGACAGGAGTGCGCCCCGGGAACTGGCAGGTGCCCCCTTGCCCCGTCGGGCCCTCGATGCCTTTCGGGAGGAACGGGGTCGCGCTCCGACCCTCCGGTCGGCGGCACGGACCGGGGCGGCGCACCGGTGGTCGAAACGCCCCCTGGCCCCCGGTCCGCCCCACCGGCTCGGGTGCGGAGCGGGCACGACGTGCGCCCCGGTCGACGGAGCGGCTGGATTCCGTCGACCGGGGCGCGCATTCGGTTGTTCCGGGCTCGCGTGCGACCGGACGGGGGCTCCCGGCGCCCCGGGGCTCCTGACCGACCGTCTCCGGCCCGGGGACGCACGCCCCGTGGCCGGCCCGTCAGCGGTCGGCCCGGCACACCGGCCCTGCCCCCGACCCGCCCCTGGCCCGATCCTCAGACCTTCTGGGCGACCTCGGTGAGGTGGGCGAAGACGACGACGTTCGCCTCGTAGCCCTTGCCCCGGTCGAACGCCCCACCGCACGTGAGCAGTCTCAACTCGGGCCGCCCGGTCGACCCGTACACCTCCTTGTCGGGAAAGTCGCTCTTGGCGTACGTCTGGACGCGGTCGACCGTGAAGACGGCGACCTTGCCGTCGGCACGGGCGACCCGGACCGTGTTTCCGGCACTGAGCGAGTCGAGGTTGAGGAAGACGGCGGGGCCGGTCCGGGTGTCGCGGTGACCCACGACGACGGCGGTCCCGCGTTCGCCGGGGGTGGGCCCCTTGGCGTACCAGCCGACGACCCTCGGGTCGTCGGCGGGAGGGGTCCCCAGCCGACCTTCGTCGTCGAGGCCGAGCTCGATCACCGGGGACTCGATGGTGATGGCCGGAACGGCGACGACGAGGGGGCGCGACCGGGCGAGCGGGGCCGGCGCGGACGGCGACGTGGATCGGGGTGCACGCGTGGCCTTGGGCGATGCCCTGGGCTTCGCCTTCTGGTCCGGACCGGCGGACGGTCCGGTTGGCGTCACACCGACCCGATCGGCGGCAACCGGTCCGGCAGTGGGTCTCGGGCCGGCCGGCTCCTCGCCACCGATCCACCAGAACCCCCCGACCACCAGGACGGTGGTGAGGACCACCGTCCTGGCGAGCCGGAGCAAGCGCCGTTGCCTGCGCGTGAAGCGGGACCTACGCGGCGCCATCGTTGCGGCGGCGCGAGCGACGGATCAGGACGATTCCGGCCGTGCCGGCGAGACCGGCGGCGACGGCCGCGCCGATGCCGAAGGCGGAGGAGTCCTCGGCAGCGATCTGCGCGCTTCCGCCGCCGCCTGCACCGACCGGGCCGTGCGGGGGCCGCCCGGGGCCGCCGGGGCCACCCCCGGGACCGCCCCCGGGACCACCATTGTCGTTGCCGTTGACGCAGGTGACGCGGAAGACCTTCTGCTTCGCCGCACCGTTCTGGCCCTGCCAGGTCCACTCGAGCTTGTACATGCCCGTGGGCAGGTTGATGTTGCCGGTGTGTCCATCACCGTCGGCGTTGACGACGATGTCTCCGTCCGTCACCGGATCGTCCTGATTACCCGGCTGGCCGGGCTGCGGGAAGATCTCGTAGTGGAGGCTCTGGAGGCCGTCGAAGTTGAAGGCCGCGAGGCGGAACGGGCATCCGACGTGGGGTTCGTTGACCTGACTGCTGTCGCTCGTGGTCGACCGGTGGACCTTGACGTCGCCGTTGTCACCGGGTGCGGCGAACGCGGTCGGGGCGCCGGCGACGGCCACACCGCCGAGCGCCAGGGTGGCGAGCACCGCACGGAGCAGGGTGCGGGTGGGGGCATTCGTCATGGGGAGGGTCCTCCAGTCGTGAGCACGGCACATGATTAGTGCGATAATCGGACTATCCGTGACGAATCGACCGTCTCCCGTGTCGACCCGGCCGCACCACCCTCCGACTTCGCCCGTCCGGCCCATTCCCCGCACCGCCCGGGGCCGGAGCCGAGGGCAGACCGCCCGGGGCCGGAGCGGACCGCCGCGTGAGGAAATCCTCCGCCACCCGTACGGCAGGGGACCGGCCCACCCGCACCGCCGTGCGCCCGCACCGCCCCCGGCCCGCCCTCACCGGGCCGGCGAGCAGGTGCACGATGGCGCGCCGACGGGCCCGCCCGGTACGGGAACCGGTCGGGCCGCAATGCCGGTTCGCCCCCCGGGAGCGGTGCCCACCGGTCGCACCGGGCTCCGCAGACATCGACGGCGCCCGGCAGCAGAATCATGTGTTCCGGTGGGAGCGCCGGAGCGGGACCGGCCCGCATCCAGGGGTGCCACGGCCTTCGACGGACCGCTGCCGAGCGACGGCCGGAACGGACACCAGCCCCCTGCTTCCGCCGCCGCGAAGGGGGCAACGCGCGGAACACGGGCGGCTCCCGCCCACTACGGCGCCCCGCGGGAGGGGCCTATCGGAGGGAGGGCCGGTCAGTCCTGGAGGGGCGCCACCTCGACGGGGAAGCCGTTCAGGACGGCGGTGCCGGAGAGGGGATCGATGCGGGACCCGTCGAGCAACTGGTTGACGTTGACGCCGGGACGGGCGGAGGCCACGGCGAGCCGGGTGCCCGGCCGGTCGTGCCCCCAACCGTGCGGAAGGCTCACCACACCCGGGCGCACGTCATCGGTGACCTCCACCGGCACTTCCAGCTCGCCCCCCTCCCCCTTCACCCGGGCCGGGGCGCCGTCGACCAGCCGGAGCCGTTCGGCGTCCCGGGGGTGGACCTGAAGCGTGCAGCGGTTCGAACCTCCTGCCAGAGCAGGTGTGTTGTGCAGCCAACTGTTGTTCGAGCGCAGGTGTCTGCGGCCGACGAGCTGGAGGACTCCGGGGTCGGGTGTGGCGTCCAGGGCGGCACGCAGCCGGGGCAGATCGGCGGCGAGCGGGCCGGGGAACAGTTCGATCCGTCCGCTCCGGGTCTTCAGCAGCTCCGGCAGACGGGGCTTCAGCGGGCCGAGGTCGATGCCGTGCGGATGCGCCTTCAACTCGTCGAGGGTCAGACCGTACGGGCCGAGTCGCAGCATCAGGTCGAGCCGCCGCTCGGCCCCCGTGCCCCCGGTGAGCCGGGCCGCGAACTCCTTGGGGTCCGCCCCGTACGCCGGCGAGTGCTGCTGCGTGACGGCCTTGGCGAGCGTGAGGTCGATGGCGAGGTCGTCGACGACGGAGGGCGGAGCGCCCGTTTCTCCCGGGGTCCCGGGGCGACTCGCTCCGGGACTGTCCCCGTTGGACACCGCGAGGATCAGCCGGGCGTGGATTTCGCACTCGTCCATGCGCCCCGCTTCGAGGGCGACGACCGCGGGGGTGTAGCGGACCTGATCACGGACGGCGAAGCCGTTGAAGGCGAAGTCGAAGTGGGCGCTCTGGGAGGGCGGGGGCGGGGGCAGCAGGACGTCGGCGTGCCGGGTGGTCTCGTTGAGGTACGGGTCGACGGCGACCATCAGGTCCAGGGAACCGAGCGCCGCGTCGAGTCGGTCTCCGTCGGGTGCGGAGAGGACGGGGTTGGCCGCAATGGTGATCAGTGCACGGATGCGCCCCTCCCCCGGCGTCTCGATCTCCTCGGCGAGGGCGACGAGCGGCAACTCTCCCTTGACCTCGGGATGGTGCGAGACCCTGCTGTGACGACGGCCGAGGACGAAGCCCCTGCCGGGACCGGCGGGACGTGGGGCGGGTGCGGTGGCGGAGAGCGGGAAGAGCGCTCCGCCCGGCCGGTCGAGATTGCCGGTGAGGACGTTGAGGACGTCGACGAGCCAGTTGCCGAGGGTGCCGTACGCCACGGTGGAGCTGCCCATCCGCCCGTACACCGCGGCAGTGGGCGCGGCGGCGAGCTCCCGGGCGATGGCGCGAACGGTCTCCGCGTCCAGGTCGCAGACGGGGGCGACCGCCTCGGGGCTGAACTCGTGCACGGCGCGACGGACTTCTTCCACGCCGTGCACGTGGGCGGCGAGGGGGCCGAGGTCGACCAGCTCCTCGTCGAAGAGGGTGTGGACGAGTGCGGCGAGCAGCAGGGCGTCGGTGCCGGGGCGGACGGCGACGTGCCGGTCGGCGAGGCGGGCGGTACGGGTGCGCCGGGGGTCCACGACGGTGAGGGTCCCACCGCGCCGCCGCAGCGCCTTGAGCTTGCCGGGGAAGTCGGGGGCGGTGCACAGGCTGCCGTTGGAGTCCAGTGGGTTGGCCCCGAGGATCAGCAGGTGGTCGGTGCGGTCCAGGTCCGGCACGGGGACGGCCAGGGGATCCCCGAAGAGCAGCCCGCTGGAGACGTGCTTGGGCATCTGGTCGAGCGTGGAAGCGGTGAAGAGGTTCCGCGTGCCCAGTGCACCGATCAGCAGGGGTGGATAGAGGGCGCCGGCGATCGTGTGGACATTGGGGTTGCCCAGGACGATGCCCACGGAATCCGGCCCGCAATCCTCGACCAGCGGTCGGATGCGGGCGGCGATGGTGTCGAAGGCCTCGCCCCAGGTGACCTCCTGGAGCCTGCCGTCCTTGCGGACCATGGGGGTGCGCAGCCGATCGGGGTCGGCGTCGATCTCGGGGAAGGCGGCACCCTTGGGGCAGATGAAGCCTTGGCTGAAGACGTCTTCCCGGTCGCCGCGCGCCCCGGTGATGCGGGTGCCGTCGAGCGTCAGGGCAAGTCCGCAGGTTGCTTCGCAAAGGGGGCAGATGCGCAGGGCGCTGGACATGGCGTCTCCCTGGAGGCGTCGGGTGACGCCGAGCATACCGACCGGTAGGCACGGGCGGGAGGGGCGTGCGGGAACCTCGCAGACCGGGAAGGTCCTTCGAAGCGCGTCCTAGGAGAGCGAGGGGGCCAGATAGGCGTGGAGCAGGCAGCGCGTTTCGGCGACGAGGGACGGGTCCCCGGAGGGGTCCGCGCGGAAGGCGAGCCGGACCAGGGCGTCCGCGGCCTCCACGCCGACCAGGACCTTGCGCTGCAGGTCCGCGTCGGCGGGGCGGTCCAGATGGGCGGCGAGGAGGGCACAGATCCGTTCGGCGACGAGCAGGTTGGGGTCCTCGCCGGCGAGGCCGTCGGCCTCCTCGTCCGTCCCGGTCGCGGCGGCGGGCAGGCCGAAGTCGACGAGCACGAAGCCCGGGACGGTCCGCTTCATCTCGATGAACTCGTCGAGGACGCCGTCGATGGCACCGCGCGCGTCGAGGAGCGGGGCCACGGAGAGGCGGCTCGAAACGCGCTCCGCGTAGCGGTCGAGGTTCCGGTGGGCGAGGGCCGCCACCATCGCCCGCTTGTTGCCGAAGAAGCGGTAGACGGAACCGATGGGAACGCCCGCGCGGGCCGCGACGGCGCGGGTGCTCAACGACTCGTACCCGGACTCGTCGAGGAGCACGGCACAGGCGTCGAGGATCCGGGTCAGCCGCTCGGCGCTGCGCCGTTGCACGGGGGCACGGCGGAGGAGCTGCGGCGTTCGAGCACGAGTCTGGGGCACGGGTCCATGATGCCGCCCCGGCCCGGCCGGGGCGATCGGTTGGCCTCGTGCGGGGCCGGGCGGCCACCGGTCCGGCTCCGGCCCCGAGGGCGGGACGCCGCCCGATCGGATGCGCGATCGGCCGGGGACGGGGCAACGCGCCGCGATCAGGCGATCAGGCGATCAGGCGATCAGGCGATCAGGCGATCAACAGGCCGATGCCACCGAGGGTGTACGCGATCATCAGCGCGAACAGCGGGAGTTGACCGGCGACGGCCCGGGCCGGCGGGAAGAGCCGCACGGACCGGTCGTGTGCGGCGACGACACCGAGGACGTGACCGGTGACGATCGCGCCGACCTGGAGGGTGGCCAGGCCTCCGGGACCCAGTGGTGGAGCGGGTGGGGGCGCGCTGTCAGCCCCCCCTGCCAACATGACGGTACGTGGCGCTTCGAGCACGAAGAGCGAGAAGTAGTGGGCAACGAGATAGCCGAGGGCGATGGGCAGGAGCGCATGGGCGAAGGAGGTCAGTGGAGTGGTGAGGGCGGGGTTCATCAGGCGCAGGGCACCGGCACAGAGGCCGTAGCACACGGCGACGAGGGCGACCGCCGCGAGGAGGCCGAGCGTGGCGACGGGGACGGGACCGAGGGGGGAGGTTTGGAGGACGGTGATCCACCGGGGGTTGTCGGAGATCCCGTCGTAGGCGGTGGAGCCGAGGAGGACACAGGCGGTGGCGACGAGACCGGGGACCCGTGGCGTGGAGTCGAGGCCGTCGAAGGGGGACCGGAGGACCAGCCGGCCGTCGGCGCGGCGACCGAGGGGCGAGAGCCGGGCCAGGAGGGAGGAGTAGACCTCGAAGGGGTCGCCGTGGGCGAACCACCGGTCGCCGTAGCGGGCGGCCCCCAGGAGCTGGCAGCAGGCGTGAACGGCGAGGGCGACCAACAGGGTTGTGGTGGAGGCGCTGTCGGGGGCGACGAGCTCCAGCCAGGTGAAGAGGAAGAGCCCGGCGGCGGCGGGACGGATGCCGACCGCGGCCGGCAGGGGGCGCGGGTTCGGGGGTGGACGGAGGGCGTGGAGGGCGCGCAGCGGGTTGAGGAGGCGCCAGACGGGGCCGAAGAGGAGGGAGGCGGGGACGAGCCCGACCCAGAGGAGGACGTAGAGGGCGCCGGGCGCCGGATTGCGGTCCGGGTCGTCGGGGCCGAGGAGGAGGTGGAGGAGGAAGAGGAGGGCGGTGGCGGCACCGAGTAGGCGGAGGGCGGTGCGGGTGGCCGGCGCATCGGCCGCCCCCTGCAGGGCGGCGGGAAGCGGACGGCCGGCGAGGTCGCCGCGGAACCGGGAGGAGGACCAGAGCAGGCCGAGGGCGAGGAAGGAGACGAGGAGCGCGGCGAAGGCTCCCGCATAGGCGTAGAACGGCGGGAGGGGGAGGTCGTGTGGGGAGCCGATGCCATGGGCGAGTGGGGTGCCGAGCGTTCCGGTCTGGGGATGGACACCGGCTTGGGCGGCCGAGGCAGCGCTCACCGGACGGCGAGTTGGGTGAGCAGGAGTCCGGACTCGTGGGTCTCGACCTCGAAGAGGCCGGTGCGGTCCGCGGTGAGGGTGAGCGACGCCGGCATGCCGGGAGCGAGCGGCAGCTCGCGGTCATAGCCGTGCACATGGAGGGTGTCGGCACGGTCGCTGGTCACGCGGAGGGTGAGGCGCTCCCCCTTCTTCAGTTCGATGCGGGAAGGAGGTGGTTGGACGGTCGTTCCGGTGACGGTGAGGGTGAGGGTGCGATCGGACTCGGCGGGCCGGGGGGTCGGCGACACGGAGGGGGCGGGCGTTCCGGTGGGGGCTGACCTTCCGGTGGGGGCGGAAGACGGAAGGCCGTCGAGGGAGACCGTGCTCTGGACGGCCTCCCCCGCGACCGCCCAGACGGTGTGGTCGTCGGCGTGGAGCCGGACGGTCAGGGTGTGGGCCCCCGGTGGCACGTACCCCCAGGGGCCGTAGAGGCGACCGGTCTCGCGGCCGTCGACGAGGAGACGGGCGTGGCCCCGGCCCGGGAGGGCCGCGGCGCCGGTGCTCTCCGGGGTGAAGCGGAACCTCTCCACGGTGAGGTGGACGTTCCAACCGCCTTCGGGGTCGGGACGGGCATCGGCCCGGACGGTGGGGGCGACCGCCGCCGGGAGCTCCCTGAGGCGATGGCCGGCCTCGTCCCGGGTCGGGAGCAGGACGCCGCTGCTTCCGGTGGCCTCCTGGTGGCTGGTGCCGGGCTTGTGGTGGGTGGTGGCCCGTCCTCCGCAGCCCACCAGGAGCAGCGCGGCGGCGACCAGGGACGCGCCGGCCCGCCCGGGTGCGGCACGCCGCTCGGACACGGCCCGTCGGGATGCGGCACCCCCGGGCCGACCGGAGCTTGCTGACGGAGCGGTGGCCGGGTGGGGATCGGCGTGTCGGGGCGTCACGTCGTCACCGCTTCCTGGCGGTCGGCCGCGGGAGCGACCGGGGCGGAGGTGCGGGCGCCGGCCGCGATCACCGCCCATAGGAGCCAGACGAGACCGAGGAGGAGGCGGAGCCAGGCGGGGCTCAGGGGGATGCCCGGGATCATGAGGACCGCCTTGTCGAAGGCGTCGAGCAGGGTGAGGACGCCGAGGGCCACGGTGGTCCAGGCCAGGGCGGGGCGGGTGGGGCGCAAGGCGTGACCGGTCAGGGTCCACCAGGCGCCCATGAGGAGCAGGGCGAGCGCGGGGAGGAAGGTCGCGGTGAGCGCGAGGGTCGAACCTGCCACGTCGAGGGCCAGGCCCACCAGTCCGATGAGGAGGGCTGCGCCCGCGAGTCGGTTGCCGCGCAGGCGCCGCCGCCGGAGTGCGGCGCCGACGAGTGCGAGGACCAGGGCGCTGCCGAGGGCGAGTTGGGTCTCGACGCGCTGCAGTCCGCGGGCGCCGTACCAGTCACAGCCGGCCGGGAGACGGCGCGCCTGGACGCTGTAGTCGGCGCAGACCAGGAGCTGGGCCAGCTTGACGGGCTCGCCGACGATCCGGCCGGTGGCGCCTGACACCTCGCCCCGGCGGGCTCCACAGCTGGGCAGGGCGCCGGGGGTGGACGCGTCGACGTCGACTTGCCAGCAGTTGCCGCTGCCCTGGCCGTCCCACCAGACGTCGGTGCGGTTGGGCCGTGCCGTGCCGTCCTTGTCGACGCCGAGGTGGTTGCCGGCGTAGCGGTTGTGGTGGGAGGTGTCGGTCTGCTTGTCCCAGGCGGACTCGCCGCGGATGAAGGCGGGGACGGCGCTCAGGAAGAAGGCGGCGCGTTGGTGCCCGTAGATCCAGTTGCCCTCGTAGAGGTTCCAGTTGCCGCCCGCGGTGATGATGCCGGTGCCGGGCGGCATGGAGATCTGGGGACAGACGACGCCCTTTTCGTATCCGCGGTCGACGGGCGGCTTGGCGCACGTGCCGTCGGCGACGTACGGGTAGTAGTCCTGGTTGTTGTGGTGGATCAGGTTGCGCTCGAAACGGGCGTGGTTCTGCGGCAGTCCCGGGTGCCCGGGAAAGGCGGAGTCCATGGAGGCGCCGCCCATGTTGTGGTCGAACTCGTTGTCGTGGACCCAGACGGAGTCCCCTGCGGTGCCGGAGTAGCCGACCATGTTGTGGTGGCTGCGGCAGCCGGTGATCTCGATGGAGTAGCGGGGGACGTCGTAGCCGCGGCCGTCGTTGATGTTCGAGGCGGAGCCGGGGTAGATGCCGGAGTCGCCGTTCCCGTAGGACTCGCAGTCCTTGTAGAGACCGTGGTCCGAGGCGAAGGTCAGGAAGCCGTATTCGTCGTTCCAGCGGGTGAGGACGTCGTCGATGACGAACCCGTCGGCGGCGAGGACGTAGAGCGAGTTGAAGGTGGTGCGCTGGGCGGTGAAGTTCCGGAAGTAGATGCCGTCGGAGCCGTCGGCGCGGATGGCGTTGAGCTTCTGGTACTTGGCGTCGATGACGACGTCGAGTCGGGAGGCGCCGGTGCCTTCGACCTGGAGGTTCTTCTTTCCCAGGATCGCGACCAGGTTCTGGTTGTGCGGGCACTGTCGCTGTTGGGCATAGCTGAGGATCTGGTAACCGAGGGCGGACTGCGGGGCGTCGAGGCTTGCGCAGGCTCCGGTGGGCGGGGGCAGCGAGGGCTCCTCCTCGTAGAGGCCGGGGAGGATCGCGATGGTGAGGCCGGGCCGGTCGACCGCGTCGACGGCCTGTTGGAGGTGACGGTGGCCGTCGCGGACACAGCGGTCGAAGAGGCTGAGGTTGCGGGCCTTGAGGGGGCCGGGGAAGCCGGAGATCCGCTGCTCGAAATCGGCCCGGTCGGTTTTGCAGACGAGCAGGTCGGGTTCGCCCGTGCGGAGTGCGGGCACGGTGCCGGATCCGTCGGGGAGGGTGACGGGGCGCTCCTCGTGGGCCTGGCCGGGAGGAGCGGTGAACAGGGCTGCGGCAAGGGCCACCAGCACGACCGAGAGCACGGAGACGAACCTTCGGGTCCACGACATGCGCGTGAGAGTAGAGCAGTGTTCATCTTTTTGACCCCGTCGTGCACCCTGCAATCCGCCCCGCACCCGTCACCCCGAGGGCCGAGCCCCGAGCCCCGCTTTTCCTCCGTTCGATGCCGATCACGCCGGGCGTCCCCGTTGACGAGAGGCACAAGGGAATCCTACGGTCATCCATAGGATTCCCTTGTGGCCTCAGGACAGGAGCGGGCGATGACCACGGAGCAGGCCAGAAAGACGGCCGAGGCGCTCACCTACAGCACCGGTTTCGGCAACGAGCACGGCTCGGAGGCCGTGCCCGGCGCGCTGCCGGACGGGCGCAACTCGCCGCAGCGCGCACCCCTCGGCCTCTATGCCGAACAGCTCAGCGGCAGCGCCTTCACCGAGCCGCGGTCCCACAACCGCCGCTCCTGGCTCTACCGGATCCGGCCCTCGGCCGCGCACCCGCCGTTCACCCGGATCGACAACGGCGCCCTGATCGGCTCGCCCTTCACCGAGACCGTGCCCGATCCCAACCGACTGCGCTGGGACCCCCTGCCCGAGCCGGCTCCCGGCACCGACTGGCTGGCCGGTCTGTGGACCCTCGGCGGCAACGGCGACGCGACCCAGCGCGCCGGCATGGCCGTGCACCTGTACCACGCCAACACCTCCATGGACCGGGTCTTCGGCGACTCGGACGGCGAGCTGCTGATCGTTCCGGAGCGCGGCGGGCTCCTCCTCCGCACCGAGCTGGGCCTGCTCGCCGCCCACCCGGGCGAGGTGGCCCTGATCCCGCGCGGGGTCCGCTTCCGCGTGGAACTGCTCGACGCGACCGCCCGCGGCTACGTCTGCGAGAACTACGGCGCCCCGTTCCAGCTCCCGGACCTCGGCCCGATCGGTGCGAACGGGCTCGCCAACGCCCGCGACTTCCGCGCGCCCGTCGCCGCCTACGAGGACGTCGAGGGTCCGGTCGAGGTGATCAACAAGTACTGCGGCAACCTCTGGTCGGCGACGTATGACCACTCGCCCCTGGACGTCGTCGCCTGGCACGGAAACCACACTCCGTACGTCTACGACCTGCGGCGCTTCAACGTCATCGGCACGATCTCCTACGACCACCCCGACCCGTCGATCTTCACCGTGCTGACCTCGCCGTCCGACACCCCCGGCCTCGCGGGCGTCGACTTCGTGGTCTTCGCACCGCGCTGGCTGGTCGGCGAGGACACCTTCCGCCCGCCGTACTTCCACCGGAACGTCATGAGCGAGTACATGGGCCTGATCGAGGGCGCCTACGACGCCAAGACCGCGGGCAAGGGCGGCTTCGTGCCGGGCGGGGGCTCGCTGCACAACATGATGTCCGCGCACGGCCCGGACCGGGAGACCTTCGACAAGGCCAGCGCCGCCGAGCTGAAGCCGCAGAAGATCGACGACGGCCTGGCCTTCATGTTCGAGACCCGCTGGCCGGTGACGGCGACCCCGCAGGCGGCGAACGCCGACCACCTGCAGAAGGGGTACGACGACGTGTGGCAGGGTCTTGAGCGCCACTTCCGGTCGTAGAGCCCGGACGTAACGCCGTCGTACGGAGAACGCCGTGACCGCCTTCGCCCCCGACTCGCTGGTCCTGAACCGCAAGCTGCCGCTCTGGTACCAGGTCTCGCAGTCGCTGCGCGCCTCGATACTGGGCCGCACGCCCGACGCCTCGCTGCGGCTGCCCACCGAGGAGCAGCTCGCCGCCCACTACGGCGTGAGCGTGCTGACGATGCGGCAGGCCCTCAAGGAGTTGGAGGAGGAGGGGCTGATCAGCCGGCACCGGCGGCGGGGCACGTTCATCGAGCCGGGTGCCCGGCGGTCCGCCCCGCGCCGGCTGCTGGGCTCGATCGACGCGATCGTGGCCCAGCAGTCGGGCGAACGGACGACGGTCCTCGGACACGGCACCGAGCCGGTGCCCGGGGAGCTCGCGGAGCACTTCCCGGACGTGTCGGAGGTCGTGGCGTACCGACGGCTGCGCAGCGACGGGGAGAGCGGCGAGCCGACGAACTGGGCGGAGAACGCGGTGCGGCCCGAGCTCGCCGCCGCGATCGACCCGGCCGACCTGGAGCGCTGGCCGATGACGAAGGTGCTGCGGGACGTGGTGGGGGTGCGGATCAGCCGCATCACGGACACGGTCGAGGCCCGTCTCGCGGACCCGGAGACGGCGGGACTGCTCCAGGTGCCGCTGCTCTCCCCGATCCTCCACTACACCGGCGTCACGTACGACGAGGACGGCCGGGTCGTCGACGTGGCCCGCATCCGCTACCGCGGCGACCGCTTCTCCTTCACGGTCACGGTGGAAGCGCACTGACGGCGGTCGTTAGCATGCGGGGCGTGACGGAAGCCCCTGGAACGGACATCCCCGGAGCGGTCGACGAGGCACCCCTCCTCGACGAGCTGATGCCGTGGTCCGTGGCACCGCTGCGGTTCGGGCGGTCGTGGATCGTCGCTCCCGACCCCCGCACGCTGCGGACCCGCTGGGACCGGCTGATGGCCGCCGAGGGGACGGAGCGGGAGGCCCTCTTCCGGTCGAGTCGGGCGCGGACACCGGGGAGCACGGTGGGTGCGCTGCCCGGGCAGCGGACCGGGACCGCGCGCTTGGCGGGCGAGTCGGGGCCGTGCCCGGACCCGGTGCGGGTGGTCTCCGGGCCGTTCGAGGAGCAGTGGTTGCTGCCGGACCACCGACTCATCGACACCGCCCGGCCGGAGCTGTGGCGGGTGACGGGGGAACCACAGGTCTTCGTCGTCGAGCAGGGTTACCTGCCGGGGGCGGGCGGCCCTCCGCTCCTGGTGACGGCGGCGCTGCCGGAGGGCCGTTCACCGGCGGGCCGCCCGGGCCGCATCCGACCGCTGTTCCGCCGTCCCGGGGGCCGGGAGCCCAATGTCGCCCCCGGTCTGCTCGACCTCCTCGGGGCTCGGTACCGGCGCGAGGTCGGTGCCCATGAGTGGCTGGCGTGGACGGTGGCCGCGGCGCTGCCCTCCGCCGCCGGCTGCCGCGTCCCGCTGCCCAGGGACCCGGAGGTGTGGGCGGCGGGCGTGGCCCTCGGCCGAAGCCTTGCCGACGTGCAGCTGCGCGGCGCCCTGAGCGGGGCGAAGCCCCGGCTACCGGGTGGGCGACGCCCCTATGTGCGAGCGGCGGTGCCGGACCGGCCGACGACGCTGGCGTACGCCTCGGAGGGGGAGTTCCTGGACCTCGACGGCGGGCGGATCTCCCCCGTGCCGGAGGAGGCCTGGGAGTACCGGGTCGGTGGGGTGCGGGTGTTGGAGCAGTGGTTCGCACGCCGAACGGCTCCGGCGGAACCCGGCTCCCTGGAGGCGATCGGACCGGCCGCCTGGCCCCGGGAGTGGACCTCGGAGCTGCTGGACCTGATCACGGCGCTCGCACTGCTCGGGGCGCGGGAACCGGAACGGGCCGCTTTCGCGGAGGGTGGCCTCGGGCGGGCGGAGCTCCGGGCCGCCGGGGTGCTGCCGCCGCCGCCCCGCGCCCGCCGCCCCGCGTCCGTGTTGGACCATCGGGAAGAGGGCCCGGGAGGGCAGTTCGCACTCCTCTGACCCCGCCGCGCCGTGGTGCACCGTTCGCCCCGCCGTGGTGCGCCGCCCTCTCCGGGGCCGGTCCGGCGGGCGGCCGGCCGCAGTGACGCGTCCCCTGGTGACAGCGCCCGGTTCGGCACGGTAGGCAGGACGGTCATGAGCACTCAGCCACTCCCCCTCTCCGGAATGACGGTCGTCGCCGTCGAGCAGGCCGTCGCCGCCCCTTTCGCCACCCGGCAGCTCGCCGACCTCGGCGCCCGCGTCATCAAGATCGAGCGCCCCGACGGCGGCGACTTCGCCCGGGAGTACGACAGCGCGGCCCGGGGCCTGGCCTCCCATTTCGTCTGGTGCAACCGAGGCAAGGAATCGGTGGCGATCGACCTCAAGGACCCACGGGGGCTGGCGCTCGCCCAGCGGATGGTGGCCGGCGCCGACGTCTTCGTGCAGAACCTGGCACAGGGCGCGGCGGCCCGTCTGGGCCTCGACGCCGCCACCCTGTGCGCGACGCACCCGCGGCTGGTCGCGGTGGACGTCTCGGGCTACGGAGCGGAAGGACCGTACGCGCACAAGCGGGCCTACGACATGCTCGTGCAGTGCGAGGCCGGCCTGGTGTCGGTGACCGGCACGCCGGACCGGCCCGTCAAATCGGGGATCCCGGCCGCCGACATCGCGGCCGGGATGTACGCCTTCTCGGGCGTCCTCGCCGCCCTCGTCCGGCGCGGAACGACCGGCCGGGGAGGTCCGGTGGAGGTCTCCCTGCTCGACTCGCTCGCCGAGTGGATGGGGCACCCGCTCCACCACGGGATGCACGGGGGTACGGCCCCGGCGCGCACGGGACTCGCCCACGCGGTGATCGCCCCCTACGACGCCTATCCGACGGCGGACGGCAGTCTGGTCCTGCTGTCCGTGCAGAACGACCGGGAGTGGCGGCGGCTCGCCGAGCGGGTGCTCGGCCGGCCCGAACTGGCCGAGGATCCGGACTTCGCGACCAACGCGGCACGGGTGGCCGGGCGCGCCGCGACGGACGCGGCGGTCGCGGCGGCGCTGGCCCCGCTGACCGCGGCCGAGGCACTGGCCGCCCTGGACGCGGCGGGCATCGCATGCGCCCGGCTCAACTCGGTGGCCGAGCTCGCGGAGCATCCGCAATTGACGGCCCGCGACCGCTGGCGCCCGGTGGAATCGCCGGTGGGTCCGTTGCGCGCGCTGCTGCCGCCGATCGTGTTCCCGGACGCGCCGGAGCCCAGGATGGGGCGGATCCCGGCCCTCGGTCAGGACACGGACGACGTGCTCGGGGAGCTCGGGCTGCCGGAGTCGGAGGTGAAGGAACTGAGGGGCGCGGGAGTGATCGCCTGACGGGCCGTCGGGGTCCAGGCACGGGGCACGGAGGTTCCGAGTGCCTGGACCGCTGGGCTTCCGAACCCTCAGCGGCTGGGCTTCGGGGTACGACGGATCGCCGGACGGGCGGGGACGCGTCCGGCGGGGGCGTGGTCGGGGCCGTGGAGCGGCCGGGCGGCCCGGGTTAGTGACGCGTGCCGAAGAGCGAGCGGCGCAGGCGGCGGAGCGGTGCGAAGAGGGAGACCCGCGCGCTGCGGCTGCGCTGGCCGTGCACCGGTGCCTCGTGCGTACGCGTCGTCAGTTCCCGCATGAGCAGGGTCGCTTCGGCCGCCTCGCGCTGGGGCACGGCGGGTCCGCCGAGCACCGCGAGATGGCGGTCGAGCCGCGAACTGGTCGCACTGCTCCCGCAGGTGATGGCAGGCACTCGCGGCCTGCCGCGCATCGTTATCTGTTCCATGTCACTCCCCACCCGTACAAGGGCACCCGACCCGGGCAGGTTAACCCTATCGCCCCGTCGTGACACCCGTGTATCCCGCCGGCGGGGTTCATCGCACTCGTACGGGGGTTGACGATGACTGTCTGAATACATCTGATTCCAGGGCGAGTTGGACAGCACTCGAACACCTGCCGAACCATCACGAACCATCCTGCACTCCGATCCCTCCCCTACGGGTCCGCAGTCCCGTGTGATCTCCACCACCAAGATCCCCACGACCTTGCGCGATGTGCGACCGGTGCAGGACCCGAGCCCGTCGGAGGTTCCTCGGCTACCGTGATGACATGACGGTGATCGCAGGTCGTTACCGGCTCCTGGACGTCCTCGCCGAGGGGGCGAGCGGCACCGTCTGGCGCGCCCTGGACGAAGCGGACCGCCAGGTGGTCGCGCTCAAGGAGTTCCGGCCCCCGGCCGGACTGCCGGCCGACGAAGCGGCCTCGTGGTGCGCGCGGCGGGAACGGGGGGCCCGGGCCGCCGCCCGGATCTCGCACCCCTCCGTCGCACGGATCCTCCGGGTGGTCTCCGCGGACGGTCTCCCCTGGGTGGCCGCGGAACTGGTCCCCGGCCTCAGCCTGGCCGAAGCGCTCGAAGCGGACGGCCCCCTCCCCGTGCGCGAGGCCGCACGGGTCGGCGCCGAGGTCCTCGCCGGCCTGCGGGCGGCCCGGGAGGCGGGCGCACCCCACCGGGGCGCGGACCCCGAGCACGTCCTCCTCGCCAATGACGGACGGATCGTCATCACCGGGTTCGGAAGCGCACCGGAGGACGATCCGGGCCCGGTGGCGGACCTGCGCTCGCTCGGACAGATCCTGGCGGCGGCCACGGAGGCGGATTCCGGGCCGCTGGGCCCGGTGGTCGACGGACTGGTGGGCGGAGAGGTCACCGTGACGGCGGAACAGATCGAGGAGGAGCTGAGCCGATTGGCCGCCGGCGGGACGGCGAAGCCCTCCGGCGGGTCGGCGGAAGCGTCCGCCCCGCCCCGGGGCGAGCGGACCGGGGAGGCAGGCGCCCCCGCCCCTTCCCGTACGTCACCGGAGCAGCCGCAACGGGTCGCGCCGTCACGTGGCGCGCCCCGCCGGGGGCCCGTCCTGGTGGCCGGGGTCGTCGGGGCGCTGCTGATCGCGGGAGCGCTGGTCTATCAGGCAACACGGGACGACGGGTCGGGTACCGGGCCGGGGCCGGACGGCGTCACGAGCACCGCCCCGGTCGCACCCGGCACCACGGGCGCGAACAGCGGGTCCGCTACGCCGCCCCGTTGAACGAGGGAAGGTAGCCACCGGACTGCCCGGAGGCGGTCGGGTGGTACGACTCTCCGATGTTGAGCCAGTTGACGCTGTGCAGCCAGGCGGAGCCGGAGCAGATCTCATGGCCGGTGAAGGGCGGCACGACGCTGGCGAAGGTGAAGCCGTGGTCGGCCGCGCGCTTGGCGATGGCGGCGTTGAGGTAGTCGGCCGCGCCGTTGATGGCGCTCCGCTCGTTCTCGCTGAGACCGGCGATGCAGCTGCCGCTCAGCTTGTAGAAGCGGGGATAGCCGAGGACCACCACATGGGCGGCGGGGGCCTTGTTCCTAATGGCGTTGTAGACGGAGTCGAGCTTGCCGGGAAGCGTGGTGTCCACGTAGGACTTGGCTTGATTGACGCGGTTGATGCAGGTGGACTCGGACTGCAGCACACACGTCGTCATGACGTCGGCGAAACCGGCGTCATTTCCCCCGATCGTGAGGGAGACCAGGTCAGTGGCGGCGGAGAGGGGGCCGAGCTGATTGGCGGTCACATCACCCGTTCGGGCCCCCGAGCAAGCGGTGAAGGCGAACGAGGAGGGGGCGTTCGCGTTCTTCCAGAGGACCGGGTACGCCTTCGTCGAACGCTTGCAGCTTCCGCTGGCGCTGTCGTAGCTCCCGGCGCCGACACCGGAGGAGTACGAGTCCCCCAGCGCCACGTAGTCGAGTGCGGCCGTCTCGGCGGCCTGTGCTGCTCCCGCGCCGGTGAGGGCGAGGACGGCACCGAGCAGCAACGAGGACGAGAAAGCGGTGAATCGGGACAGTCTCATGGAACCTCCCTGTAGCAGGACCTCTGCGCTACCAGGTAGTAGCATCGGATCCCGCCAACCGGAAGTGTTCATGTCAAAATTGAGAGTGGAAGCCCTTCGATCCTCCGTCAGGGGAGGTCACTTTCCAGCCACTTGAAGAAGCGGAGCCTCCGAGCCCTCCTCCGCGCGAACAGGATCGCAAAGGGTGCGAGCGACGGAACGGGGAACCGCTTCCCCGCCCCCTCACGCCGAGGGATCGCTCCGATCCACCCGGCCGGTCGACGCGCCGGGTCGCCAAGACTCCGCCGAACAAGGGAAAAGCGGGTTGTCGACCGACCTCTGTTACGGCCGCAACGCCTTCTGGCGCCACTGCCCCGACGAGATCGCCCTCGATTGCACCTGATTCGAGGGCGAGACCCTCATCGACATCAGGGGGGTGCAGGCGGGCCTCCGGGGCCAAGGGGTCCCCAGCCACGCATACCTGCGCGTCCACGGCGTCAGCGACCTCCATGCCGTGCGCGACAAGGCCCTCCCCCGGGCGGTCCTGCTCATCGACGACCGCGCGGTCATCCACCACGAAGTGCCCGCCGCATGCGAGCGCTCCGACTACTTCCGCACCCGGGTCCACGCCGAAGGACGCTCCAAGGCGCTCGTCGCCCGGAGCGTCGGCGCACGGAAGGGCCTGGAGTCGGAGCCGCGCTGCACCACCCGGGTACTACCGGCCGGCATCCTGCGGGAGCCCGGCGACGCCCTGCGGGGCCGCGCCGGTGGCGCGGCACGCACGCCACCGGTGGGGCCCTCGACACCATGCCCGACTGGGAGCAGGTCCGTGAACTCTCCGCCGCGGGAACGGAGATCGGCGGGCACAGCCACCCCCACCCGCAACTCGACCAGTGGGACGGGCAACGGCTCCGGTTCGAGGTCTTGCGCTGCCGGGAGGCCGTGGCCGAAGAACTCGGCGGCCGCACCACCTCCTTCGCCCATCCGTACGGGCACTCCAGTCGCCGGGTCCGGGCGCCCCCGGCGGCACCCCGACTTCCCGTGACGAACCCGGCCGCCCCGGCACACGGGCACCCTCGCGATCGGCCGGTCGGGCCCTCCTCGGGGACGCGTAAAACCCGGTGCGTGGCACCGGAGCGTGACGGATCATGGGCGCCATGTCTGACACCTCCGCCGCACCGTCCACGGCGCCGGCGCAGCCGTTGCCCCCGACGCTGCCCGTCCTCATCAACCTGGACGACAGCGACTCGCCGGGGGACGTGCTGGACGCGCTGTTCCTCGACCGCTTCGCGAGCGGGGAGCAGCCGCACGCGCACAGCACCAGCCTCGACCGCGCGAAGCCCGATGCGACGCTGCTCCCGGCGGGTGCCCGGGTGGTGCGGGCAGCCACGGACGACGACCGCAGCACCGTGCTCGCCGAGGGCGAGGGCTACACGATCCGCTCGTCGCGCTGGAACCGCCGCGCGGACGTGACCGTCACGGCGACCGACCTGGAACTGGCGAAGCGGATCGTCGCCGAGGCCACGGACGGCGCGAAGGACGACCCCGAACCGCAGCCCGACGACGTCACGATGGGCTTCTGGTACGTGGCTCCGCAGCGCGGCCCCCGCCGCATGACCCGCCCGATCAGCGCCGGGACCTGGGAGGAGGTCCGGCCCAACTACACGGCTTCGGTGGCCGATTCGATGGACCGGTTGATGAAGGTCACCCCCGACGACGTCTCCGGCCGGCTCCTGCTCCTGCACGGTCCGCCGGGAACGGGCAAGACCTCGGCGCTGCGGACCCTGGCCCGCTCGTGGCAGGACTGGTGCCAGGTGGACTGCGTGCTCGACCCGGAGCGGCTCTTCAACGACATCGGCTACCTCATGGACATCGCCATCGGCGAGGACGACGGGACGTCGAAGGAGCGCTGGCGGTTGCTGCTCCTGGAGGACTGCGACGAACTGATCCGCGGCGGGGCGAAGCACGCGGCGGGACAGGCGCTGTCGCGGCTGCTCAACCTGACGGACGGACTGCTCGGCCAGGGCCGCAACGTCCTGGTCGGGGTCACCACCAACGAGGACCTGGAGCGGCTCCATCCGGCGGTGGTCAGACCGGGCCGCTGTCTGGCCCGCATCGAGGTGGGCCGGCTGAGCCGGGCCGAGTCGGTGGCGTGGCTCGGACGGGAGGAGGGCGTGCCGCGCGAGGGCGCGACGCTCGCGGAGCTGTTCGCGCTGCGCCGCGGCACGCCCTCGGCGGACCTCCCTGAGCCCCGCACCTCGGAGGCGGGGCTCTACCTGTAGGCCGTCAGCTGTCGTACGCCGCCCGCAGCGCCTCGCTCAGTGCCGCCTCCGCGGCCTCCCGGCTCAGGCCCAGGCGGCGGGCTTCCTCCACGTACTGCGCGGCAGCGGTGGCGGCGCGACGGCTCGCCGCGTCGCCCGCGGCGGCGACGAAGGTTCCGTGGCGCCCGCGCGTCTCGATGACCCCGTCGGCCTCCAGGGCCTTGTACGCCTTGGCGACCGTGTTCGCGGCGAGGCCCAGCTGCTCCGCGAGTCCCCGTACCGTCGGCAGCTTGTATCCGACCGGCAGTCTGCCCGACCGGGCCCGCTCGGAAATCTGGGCACGCAGTTGTTCGTAGGGAGCGGTGGTGGATCCGTGGTCCACGGCGATGGTGAGTGTCACCTTGCCGATTCTGCCCCCACCCCACCGGAAAATGGGAGGCACGATGCGTTCGTGGCCCCTACGGTGACCGCTCATGACCGTGATCGTCCGTGATGTACGGGCTCAGGACGCCGCCGGGTTCGCCCGGGTCCGCCGGGCCGCGCTCCCCTTCATGCTCGCGACCGCCGAGCAGTGCGCCTTCGACTGGGCACACGCCCATCCGAAGGGCCACGAACGCCCGCTCGTCGCCGTGACCGGGGACGGCGAGGTCATCGGGACGGTCCAGCAGAGGATCGCCCATGACGCCCCGGAGCCCGACGTCGGCTCCCTCAACGTCTACGTCTCCCCCGCCCACCTGCACCGTGGCGCCGGGACGCTGCTGCTGCACGCCGCCGAGGAGCACCTGGCCCGGCAGGGGGCTCGGACGCTCTACAGCTGGGTCCTGGACGCTCCGGAGAACCTGGCCTGGGCCGAGCGGCGGGGGTACGCGCCCAGCCGCTCGGCCTACTTCCTCCGGCTCGACCTGGCAGCGGCCGAGCTGCCACCGCTCCAGGATCCGCCTGCAGGTGTCGAACTGCGCACGGCCCAGGACTTCGCCGCCGATCCGCGTCCGCTCTTCGTCTTGGACGCGCTGACGACGGCGGACGAGCCGGGCGACGTGGGCACCCTGCTGGACGACTACGCGCACTGGCGGGCGACCACCTGGGAGCACCCCCTGTTCGACCGGGCCCTGACGACGGTCGCGGTGGTGGACGGGGTGCCCGCGGCGTTCAGCGCGGCGCAGACGGACGGCCTGGGCCGGTACAACTCGGGAATGACGGGCACCGCGCCCGCCTTCCGGGGCCGCGGGCTCGCCAAGCTCGTGAAGAACGCGTCCCTGCACCGGGCCCGCGCAGCGGGCTGCACGGAGGCGTTCACCGGCAACGACACGGGGAACGGAGCGATGCTGGCCGTCAACCGGTGGTTCGGCTACGAGATCGCGGCGCGGGAGGTGCGGCATGTCCGGACGATCGGTTGAGGTCACCCTGACGAAAGCGGGTCGGACGAAGATCCGCTACCCGGCGGAGGTGCTGGCCGAGGAGGGCGACCGGCTCTCGGTGCGCGCCCCGTGGGCGGCGGGGGGAGTGCGGGACTTCGGCTTCGTGCGCTTCGAGCCGGGCGACGTGTTCGTGGAGCACTACTGGCGTGACCGCTGGTTCGCGGTCAAGGAGGTGCGGGCGGCCGACGGTGCGCTGAAGGGCTGGTACTGCGACGTCACGCGACCGGCCGTGATCGACGGTTCTCGGGTGGTGATCGAGGACCTGGACCTGGACCTCTGGGTGTCGGCGGACGGCAGCGAAGTGCTGCGGCTCGACGAGGACGAATTCGAGGCGAGCGGCCTCGCCGCCTCCGATCCGGAGGCGGCGGCCCGTGCCGTCGCGGCCCTCGACTCATTGGAGGCCCTGGGGCGCGAGGGGCTGCTCGACCTCCTCGGCCCGGCCCGGTGGGAAGGGCACGGGGTGCAGGGGAGCTAGCGCAGTTCCACGTCGGCCTGCTCGGCGGCCAGGAAATCGGGCCGTGGCAGACCGGACTCCCCGGCGGTGAGCTGCATCAGGGTGGCCTCCACCCGGGCGGGGCCCTGTCGGTAGGAGGGACGGGTCACGACGGCGCTGTTGGCCCATGCGTGGAGGTGTCCGTCGCAGACGGCCCGGGTGCCGCCGATTCCGGTGGAACGGTTCCCCTGCTTGAGGGCGGAACTGATGAAGACGGGGCCTTCGCCGTCGTCGAGGCAGCGGTACGTGCCCGAGACGGTGACCGTGCCGTCGGCGGTGACGGTGCCGTACGCGTCGACGGTGAGGGCGTCGGTCCCTTCGGCATGGGCGAGGGGGGCGAGGGCGGCGGTGAGCAGGACGGCTGCGGCAAGGACGGTTCGGGCGCGCATGGACGGGGGTCCCTTCAGACGTGGGGGATGCTACTGCCCGCCAGGGATACCGGATCCAGCCGTCGACTGTCCGAAACTCACCCCATCGACGGCGAGTTGGAGGCAACACCGCTCATACCGTCTTACGGACCGACCGGCGACGTCCGCCACATGCGGAGGGCACCGGGAGCAGGACCCCCGGTCCACGCCGAGCAGCGCCACGGGGGGGGCGCGACCGCGGTCCGAACCTCCCGCGGGACCGGCGAGAACACCTCACGGTGCCCCTCCCCGAACTCCACCGCACAGTACGGACACACCGGCGGTCCGCCCCGCTGCGGCGGGAAGAACACCGTCCGCCCCGTGACCACGGTCAGCCCATCGCTCCCGCTCGCTTCCCGGAACCCCGTCGCCCGGCCCCACCGAGGCCCGGGGCCGTGACCCGGCAGCCCCACGATCCCCTCACCCACCCGCCACGCCGCCACTCGCTCCCCGTGCGCGACGGCGCCCTCGGCGGTCGCCTCCAAGTCGACGATCGTCTGGAAAGAGCTGCTCACAGCCGAACGGCAGGCGGTCTCCTCGATTCTGCACAGCCTGCACATCCGGCACTGCTGCCGCCTGCGACAAGAACAAAGAGCCCGACTCCCTCCGTGCACGACACGTCCCATACGCGAGCGGCAAGACCTCCCAAGCCGCGGAGGTCTTTCACGGGACAGCCCTTGGTCTCCTCACCAGGGCCGCTGGGACGCTGCGTCCAACCAGCTTGGAAAAGTCTCGGCCCTGGTCCCTGTGCGGCTCCCCAGGAGAGCCACCCAGGGAGCCACCGCGCACGACACCCAGCGGGCCCAAGCGAACGCCCACGGACCGACAAGGCGCTCCCGCGCAGTGGTTCGCAGCCTGGGACAGGCGCTCCCTGATCACACTCTTACCGGTTCCTTAAAGCGGTCCTAAGGATCGCCGTGCACCGCGTTCCACGAGCTTTTCCGCGGGTTCGGTCGGCTAGCTTCCAGGCATCCCCCGCACCGTCCCGTGAAGGAGCTGTCCCCCCCATGACCTCTCGCCGTACGGCCGCCGCCGTCACCGCCACCGCCGTGTTGGGCCTGTCGGGGCTGGCGGTGGAGCCCGCCTTCGCACACGGTTCGATGACGGATCCGGTGAGCCGGGTCGCGGCCTGCTACGCGGAGGGGCCCGAAGCGCCCCGGTCGGCGGCCTGCAAGGCGGCCGTGGCGGCGAGCGGGACGCAGGCGTTCTACGACTGGAACGCGGTGAACATCGCCAACGCCGCCGGGCAGCACCGGCAGTTGATCCCGGACGGCAAGCTGTGCAGCGCGGGCAACGACAAGTACCGGGGGCTCGACCTGGCACGGGCCGACTGGCCGGCGAGCCGGATGGAGGCGGGTGCACACACCTTCCGGTACAAGGGCACCGCCCCGCACAAGGGCTCCTTCGCGCTGTACGTGACGAAGGACGGGTACGACCCGACGAAGCCGCTGAAGTGGTCGGACCTGGAGAGCGAGCCGTTCGCGAGGGTGACGGATCCTGGCATGCAGAACGGCGACTACGTGTTCCGGGGAACGGTGCCGAAGAAGTCGGGGCGCCACCTCGTCTACTCGATCTGGCAGCGCTCGGACTCCCCCGAGGCGTTCTACACCTGCTCGGACGTGGTGTTCGGACAGGACGCGGGCGGCGCGGCGCCGCCGCCGGCGCCGCGCGCCTCCGCGCCGACGGACGAACAGATCGAGGCCGGCGCGGGCGAGTCCTCCGTCCAGCACGGCGGGCACGGGGGCCACGGTGCGGCGACGGACGCGACGGCGTCGGCGGCCCCCGCCCCGGTGTCGTCGCAGAGCACGACGGCTCCGGCCGTTCCCGCCTCGCCCCCTGCACCTGCCCCCGCGACCGGTTCGGACTCCGGGGTGGAGCTGGCCGAGACGGGCGGCGACGCCACCACCCCGTACCTGGCGATCGGTGGCGCCGCCGTGCTGGCGATCGGTGCCGCGGTGCTCTTCGGGACGACCCGGCGGCGCCGGACCCGGGGCTAGCCGAGCACCGAGAGGCAGGTGGTCGGGGTGGCGTGGGCCGGGTCGAGGGCGTTGGTCACCTCGTGGAAGGTGACCCGGTCCACCGTGCCGATCGCCACGTGCTCGGAGAGGTCGAGCGCGCACTTGTCCTGGATGAGGACGTTGGTGACGTTCGGTCCGGTCAGGAACTGGGAGCGGTACGGGGTGACCACCTCGTCGTACCGGGTCGCGATGACGTGGTAGCGGACCCCCGGGACGGTGTCACCGCCCTCGTTGAGCTTGGTGATGAAGGCCGAGCCGGCGACCTGGTCGGTCAGGCCCGGGGTGGCGGAGCTGATGGAGTCCTCGGCGCCGGGGAAGTACGGCAGGAGCTTGGTGAGGCCGAGCAGGGTGGTGCCGTGGTTGTCGGGAGCGATGCCGACCAGGGTGTTCACCTTCTCGGCCCCGCCGAGGAACTTGAGGTACCAGCGGGGCATCATGCCGCCCTGCGAGTGTCCGACGAGGTCGACCTCGGGCGCACCGGTGGCGTCGAGGACGCGGTCCACGTAGGTGTCGAGCTGTCCGGCCGATGCGGCGATGGGACCGAGCCCGTTGAAGAGGGGCACGCCCGGGAGTTGGCCGTAGTCCAGCGAGAAGACGCAGTAGCCCCGGTTGACCAGATAGGGCGCGAGGGCCAACCAGTTGTCGATGGAGTTCCCGAAGGTTCCGTGGACCAGGACGATCGGGCGGGGGTGCGCGGCGGACGGTTTGCAGGAGTAGTCGTTCCAGCCGCGGCTGGAAGCGGTGGAGGCCTGTGCCGAGGCAGTGGGGGCGAGGGTGGCGGCGGCGGTCAGCAGGAGGACGGACAGCGCTCTGAGGGCGTGCGTCCAGCGCTTGCGGGGCTTTCGGGGCAGCATCGGGCGATCTCCTTGCGGCTCAAGGGGAAGGTGGGGGTGCTGTGCCCTGCGGTCCGGACCACAAGTGGGGATGCTCTTCAGCCAAGCTACGCACGGGTAGCCTCGGCTGGGAAGTTACGCGTCGGTAAAAAGTGCTGTGTCGGCGTCAGTCGGCCGTTCACGTCACCGTCAGAAGCCCTTGTCCGGTCACCTGCGGACCCCGGACCACCGTCAAGGACGCCGGACCACCGTCAAGGACGCCGTCTCCGGCGGCAGATGACACCGTGGCGGATCAGAACGGCCGGAGTTCGCGGCGGGGCGAGGGGCAGCACGACGGAGGAGCGGTCGGGACGGCGCGCCGACGGGCGGAGCCCGGCACGGCCGGCCCGCTTCCCGTGCCCGTATACGGAACGCGCGGATGCCCCTCCTCGGGCCCGTGCCGCGCCCGACCACACGCCCGCCACAGGGGGTGCTCGGCCATTCGGGCGCATCCCGCCTGCGGGAGCACCCCCGGCCCCGGAGCGTGGGGGCATGAGTTTCGTCGATGAACTGAAAAGCGCCGTCACTCCCCGAGCGGCCCTGCTCGTCGTCGGGGTCTTCGCCCTCCAGCTCCTGTTCATCACCTCGTACGTCGGGGCCCTGCACCATCCGAAGCCCACGGACGTGCCCTTCGGCGTGGTCGCGCCGCAGCAGGTCTCCGCCCGGCTCGTCGACCAGCTGGAGCAGCTCCCCGGCACACCGGTCGACCCCCGGACCGTCACCGACGAGGCCGCGGCTCGACAGCAGATCATGAACCGGGACATCGACGGAGCCCTGGTCGTCGACCCCCTCGGTCGCACCGACACGCTGCTCGTCGCTTCGGGCGGCGGCACCGTCCTCGCCTCCGCCCTGGAAACGATCTTCACCAAGGTGGAGGCCGCCCAGGGGCGCACCGTACGAACGGTCGACGTGGCTCCCGCCTCGCCGGAAGACTTCGACGGGCTCTCGGCCTTCTACCTGGTCGTCGGCTGGTGCGTGGGCGGTTACATCTGCGCCGCGATCCTGGCGATCAGCTCGGGCTCACGGCCCGCGAACCGGCAGCGCGCCGTCATTCGCCTCGGAGTGCTGGCGCTGTACTCGGCGCTCGGCGGTCTCGGTGGCGCGATCATCGTGGGGCCGGTCCTCGGCGCCCTGCCCGGCAGCATCGCGGCCCTGTGGGGCCTGGGCACCCTGGTGGTCTTCGCCGTCGGTGCCGCCACCCTCGCCCTCCAGTCCGTCTTCGGGATCGTCGGCATCGGACTGGCGATCCTGTTGATCGTCATCGCGGGCAACCCGAGCGCGGGCGGCGCCTTCCCCGCCCCGATGCTGCCGCCCTTCTGGAGGGCGATCGGTCCCGCGCTGCCGCCGGGTGCCGGAACCTGGGCGGCCCGCTCGATCGCGTACTTCAAGGGCAATGACATGGCCGCCTCGATGTGGGTCCTCTCGGCCTGGGCGGTGGTGGGCACCGCGGTCACCCTGGTGATGTCCTCGCTGAAGCGGAAGCCGGAGGCGGAAGCGATCGCCTCGGAGGTCGGCGAGCCCCGGTCCTGATCGGCAGGGGGTGCCCCCGGACGGAGCGCGGCCCCGAAAGCCGGGGCGAAGGTCCTGGAGACGACCGTCCCTCCGGCCGCGGAAACGGACGGAGGGACGGGTTCGAGAACGGATCCGCCCCGTGTGGGCGCCTTCCGTCCCGGGCCCCGGGTCTCCGGTCCCCCGGGGCCCGGGGCCGTGGAGGACCGGGACGGTTCGAGGTGGAGGTCAGTACACCTGGACGCCGTATGCGTTGAGCGCCTCCGTCACGGGCTGGAAGAAGGTCGTCCCGCCGGAGGAGCAGTTGCCGCTGCCGCCCGAGGTCAGGCCGATCGCCCGGCTGCCCGAGTGGAGCGGACCGCCGGAGTCACCGGGCTCGGCACAGACATTGGTCTGGATCATCCCGTAGACGACGTCGCCGCCGCCGTAGTTCACGGTGGCGTTCAGACCGGTCACCCGACCGCTGTGGATGCCGGTGGTGGACCCGCGTCGGGTGACGGACATGCCGACGGTGGCATTGGCGGCGCTGGTGATGTCGACGCCGCCGACCGCACCGGGCTTGCTCACCGAACTGTTGGTGTAGCGCACGATGCCGTAGTCGTTGACCGGGAAGCTGGAACCGGCCGTGGAGCCGAGCACGGTGGTGCGGGACGAGTTGGAGTACCAGGTGCCCGCGCCGTCGGTGCAGTGTCCGGCGGTGAGGAAGTAGTAGTTTCCCGCTCCGTCCCTGACGTTGAAGCCGAGCGAGCAGCGCCAACTGCTCGCGTAGATGGCGTCACCGCCGGAGATCAGCTTGTTGAAGACACCGGGGGTGCGCTCGAAGCGCAGCGCGCCCGCGTTGGCTCCGGCCCGGCGCTTGATCTTCGCGATCTCGGCCTGGGAGACGGTCGAGTCGGCGGTGACGACGACTCTTCCGGTCGCGGTGTCGACGTGCCAGGCGGTGCCGGCCACGTCTGCGGCGAGGACGGCGTCATCCGCGGCGGAGAGCTGGGTGACGCTGTACGTCCGAGTGGCATCGGCGCTGGCGGTGGGGACGCCGAGCGTCGCCGCGGCGGCGACGAGGCCGGCGGTGAGGGCGAGCAGCCGTAACTTCTTGGTGGGGGTGGTCCTCACGACGTGTTCCTCCTGTGGGGGGATCGACGGGAAACGGCGGAAGGGGATCAGTAGAGGCTGACCTTGTACTTGGCGAGCGCCTCGGGCACCGGCTGGTAGAAGGTGGTGCCTCCGGTCGAGCAGTTGCCGCTGCCCCCGGAGGTGATGCCGAGCGCCTTGCTGCCGTCGTAGAGCGCGCCGCCGGAGTCACCGGGCTCGGCACAGACGTTGGTCTGGATCATGCCGCGCACGGTGCCGCCGCCGGAGTAGTGGACGGTGGCGTTGAGTCCGGTGACCTTGCCGCTGCGGGTGCCGGTCGTGGAGCCGGAGCGCTTCACGGACTCGCCCACGTAGGCGTCGGCCGCGGTGAAGCCGCCCGGGTGGGAGAGGGAGGCGTTGTCGTAGCGGACGAGGGCGTAGTCGTTGCCCGGGAAGCTGGAACCGACCGTGGGGCCGATCAGGGTCGTCTGGGCCGAGTTGGCGTACCAGGTGTTGACCACGTCGCCGCAGTGCCCGGCGGTGAGGAAGTAGTAGGTGCTGCCGCTGCGGACGTTGAAACCGAGCGAGCAGCGGTAGCCGTTGCCGTAGATGGCGTCTCCGGCTCCGAGCAGCGGTGTGAAGACGCCGGGGGTGCGCTGGACGCGAAGCGCTCCGGAGTCGGCACCGACCGCGTCCCGGATCTTCGTGAGCGCCTCGTCGGTGACGGTCGAGTCGGCGGTGACGACGACCCGGCCCGCGGCCCTGTCGACGTACCAGGCGGTGCCGCCGACCCCGGCAGCCTCGACGGCGGCGTCGGCACGGGCGAGTTGGGCGGCTCCGGCGGGGCCGGGGGCGGGGGCGGCCTGGGCCCCGGGGAGCCCCAGGGTCGTCGCGGCGGCGAGACCGGCGACGACGGCGAGCAGGCGGGTGCGGGTGTTCCTCACTGTGCTCCTCACTTGTTCTCCTTCTGGGAAAAACGGAGGGGCCCGTGGGTGACGGGTCCGTGAGGCGCCATCAGGTGACGTGTCCCTGACATGCACCGTCAGCGATACTGACCTCCCGGGAGCAGACGCACAAGACCGCCGTGCGGACGGACGCCTCCGACCGTCACCGCCAAAGGCGTCCGCCGTCCACGAGAACCACGAAGAGCCCAGGTCGGGCCGCTCACCATCGTCGCCCCCCTGCGACAACCGCACGGTCGAAGGTGTTGCCGGACGACAGGAAGGGACGGGTGGAGCGGCCCGCGAAGACGCACGGCGGCAGTGGTGCGCGCTTGAAGTGCCCTCTCACCGAGCCGTCCGCCGGCCGGACTTCGGGCCGCAGGAAGCGGAAGCGGTGACCGTCCCGGCCGCCGGTGGCGTCGGCGAAGACCGTCCGACGGACCCCGTCACCCCTGACCACCGCCCACAGGGCGTACTCGCCGCCGTGCAGGCCGAGGACCCGCGCACCGGCCAGCCAGGACGTCCCCCGACCGTCGGCGGTCTCGGCCCGCGGCCCGCGGATCCACGCCCGGGGCGCTCCCTCCGGGGCGAAGCACGCACTCCGCGCCCCGGGGCACGGCCGTTGCCGGAAAGAGTTGATGCCTCGTCAACAGTCGCAGCCACAACTGCAGTCACAGCCTCCGCAGCAGCCGTCACCCTCGCCGCAGGAGGAGCAGCAGTCACAGCAGTCGCAGCAACTTTCGGGGTCGCACTGCTGACAGAGCCCCTCGCGCCGCTGACGGGTCCAGGGATCCTCGAAGGTCCCGCAGCACATCTGGCAGGTGCAGGCGAGGCCGATCCAGAGGGCGCATCCGGCGATCAGGCCGCGCCGGTTCGGCGGCTCGGGCGGGAGCGGTCCGCCGGGACCGCCGGGACCGCCGGGGCCGGGGACATGGGGTCCGGTCGGCCCGCCGGGACCGCCCGGGTGAGGTGCGTACGGGTTACCGGGCACCGGCCCCCGGCCGTGCGGCACGTCCGCCCTTCCCTCCGGCCCCCCGTGCGAACACTCGGTCGCGCCGAAGGCGCGGTCGATCGAGGTGCGGAGCTCATGGGCGAGGAGGACGTGGGCCAGCCGTCCGTCGACGAACTCGACGTCCCGCAGGGCGAGGCGCACGCCGTGGAGGGCGTCGTCGGCGAGCCGGCGGGCCTCCTCCCTCGGGGTGCCGGTGGCGGTGAGCGGGTTCCAGGCGCCGGCCGCGGCGTCGGCGACCTGGTCCTCGACCGCGTCGAGGAGGTGGGCGAGCCGCCCGAAGAGACGGCCCGCCTCGGCGAGCGGTTCCGCGTTGCCGGGACGACCGGCGAGGACCGCAGTGTGGGCGAAGGCCGCCGCGGTCGCCGTCTCCGTCGGCTCGGTGACGGCGAGCAAGGGGGTGCCGGGCCCGGCGAGGGCCTCGATCCCGGCCTGCCGGTCGACGGCGTCGACGAGGACGGCGGTGTCGAAACCGAGGGCGCGGCCGGTCCTGGCCCCGGCCCGGTCCCAGGAGCGGGCGACCCTACGGGCCGCGACCGCGACGGGCCGGTGCGCAAGCAGTCCGTCCCGGTCCGCAACGTGGTCCCGCACCTTCGCCGAGGCGAGGACGAGGGAGACGGCGGCGGCGAGCCGAGCCCCTTCCCCCCGGGCGACGGGGGCGGTCCGCAGGGCGCGCAGGGCGCAGGGTCCGGCCGTGCGGCGGTCCCCCTCGGTCACCCCCGTCTGAGCCTCCGTCAGGACGGAGACGATCAGCCCGTCGTAGTTGGTGACGATCCGGGCGAACTGACCGTGATCGGCACGCAGGGCGAGGCAGAGGCCGCAGAGGTGGGCGGTCCACTCGACCTTGAGGCGGTCGGTGAGCCGATGGGTGCAGGGCCGGACTATTCCGAACAAGGTCTCCCCCGTGAGACATGGGACGTGACGCCTGAAGGGCCGTCAAACGGCCTCGCCGCATCGTAGCGAGCGGTTTTGTTCACCCGTACGCGCCCATCGTCACCCTTCCAGCCCGACTTTCATATTTTCAGCTACATGGCCCCGTCTCTGGCGTGCGATACCGCAAGTTTCCTGACGAAACGCCAGAAAAATCCCCTCACGTTCTGCACCAGTACCGTCACGAATCTCCTGCACGGCACCTATCCACTTGGCGTGCGATCCGCATCATGGACGACGATAGGCATTGCGGAACCACAAGTGACCGCGCTGAAAGGAGGCGTCCGTGGGATCGGTGCGCAAGGCAAGCGCCTGGCTGGGACTCGTCGAGGACAACGACGAGCGTTACTACGACGACGAGTACGCCGACGGTGCCGAGGGCGGCGACGCCTGGGTGACGGACCCTCGGGTCCAGGTGGCCACGGACACCGCGGAGGGGCGGGGCCGTCGGATCGCCACCGTCTCCCCCGACGGCTTCCGGGACGCCCGGGGCATCGGCGAGCTCTTCCGTGACGGGATTCCGGTGATCGTGAACCTGACCGCGATGGAACCGAACGACGCCAAGCGCGTGGTCGACTTCGCCGCCGGCCTCGCCTTCGGCCTGCGCGGGTCGATCGAGCGCGTGGCGACGCGCGTCTTCCTGCTGACCCCCGCCGACACCCAGATCGTCAGCGGCGAGACGGGCCGACGCCAGCAGGACGGCTTCTTCAACCAGAGCTGAGCGGGGCCGCCGGCCGACCCGGCACTCCCGACCCGGTCGGGTCAGTGCACCGGGCGCCCGGAGCCGGCGGGCTCGACCGCTTCCCGGGTCGCAGGCACCCGCGGCTCGGCCACTCCGGGACGGTCGGACCGCTCCGCGCGGTGGGCGGGCCCGGACTCCCGGTCCGACTCCTCCGGGGCCGAGCGCCCCTCCGACGCCACCAGGGCGTCGGCCGCCTCTTCCGGATCCACCGTGCACTCCATGACCGGGGGCAACCGCAGGGCCATCAGCGCGCCGACGAGCAACAGTCCCGCACTGACGCAGAGCGTGATGTGCAGGCCGGTCACGAAGGAGTGCCGAGCAGCCTCGTGCAGGGCGTCACCGGCTGAGCCGCCGAGTTGCTCGGCGACCTTGTACGCCTCGCCGAGCGAGTTGGCAGCGGCCCGCACCGCCTCCGCGGGCACCCCGGGCACCCCGGCCAGCCCCGGTGCGTACGACGCGTTCATCACGCTGCCGAGCAGTGCGATGCCCATGCCCGCACCGAGCTGGTACGAGGTCTCGCCGATCGCCGCGGCAGCTCCCGCGCTGTGCTGCGGAGCCTCGCTGAGCATCGACTCGTACGCGGAGAAAAGCGTGGTCTGCAGACCGAAGCCGAGCAGCACGAAGCCCACCGTGAGCAGCAGCGGACGGTCGTGCTGCCCCATGAGCGTGAGCAACAGCACCGCACCGGCGGTGAGCACGAACCCCCAGCCGACCATTCGCCGCGGCCCGATCCTGCGCAGCGTGTACGAGCCGGTGGCGCCGGCGGCCATGGCCGCGAAGGTCAGCGGGAGGAGCCGCAGCCCGGTCTCCAGCGGGCTGAGGCCGAGGACGAGCTGGAGGTACTGGACGGCGATGAGCTCCAGGCCGACCAGGGCCAGCATGGCGAGCACGATGCAACCGACCGAGGTGGTGAAGGCGGCCCGGGAGAAGAGCCGCATGTCGACCAGCGGGTGCGGACGCCGCTTCTGTCGCCGCACGAAGAGGACGAGGAGTGCCGCACCGAGCAGCAGCGGGCCGATGGTGGACGGGTGGAGCAGCGGATCGCCGGCTCCGGCGCGCTTGATCCCGAGGACGCAGCCGAGGATGCCGCCGGCCGCCATGAGCGCACCGAGGACGTCCCAGGGGCCGTCGGCGGCCCCCCTGGATTCGGGCAGGAGGCGGCGGCCGAGCGGCAGGATCAACGCCATCAGCGGAATGTTGATGAGGAAGACGGAGCCCCACCAGTAGTTCTCGACGAGGAAGCCGCCGAGGACCGGCCCGGTGGCGGCTCCGACCGCGGCGGTGGCGGTCCAGATCCCGATGGCGGTGGCGCGCTCCCGCCGGTCGGGGAAGACCGCTCGCAGCAAGGAGAGCGTGGCGGGCATGATCATGGCGCCGCCGACGCCGAGCAGCGCGCGGGCCGCGATGAGGACCGCGGGATCGGTGGCGAGGGCGGCAACCGCGGAGGCGATGCCGAAGAGCGCATAGCCGAGGAGGAGGACCCTCCGCCGGCCGACCCGGTCGCCGAGGGTGCCGAAGAGGATGAGCAGCGACGCGCAGACCAAGGGGTAGGCGTCGACGATCCAGAGCAGGGCCGTGGAACTGGGGCGCAGGTCCTCGGTGAGCGAGGGGACGGCGACGTGGAGGATGGTCGCGTCGAGGGCGACCAGGAGGAGACTGACGCAGAGGACGACGAGGACGACCCAGCGGTTGCCGCCACCGCCGGCGACCCGCGGTCGCCCTTGGGCCGTGTTCGTCCGCGACATATACGTACCTCCCACGTAAAGCCCTCGCGCTCGGCAGGCCCCGGACCAGGGCGTATGCCCATGGACGGCCCGGCATCGACGGGCGAGTGAGCCGTCAGCGTACGCGAGTCCAAGCCCCGAGCGCGTGGTGCAGCTCTCACCCCGGCGGGGCTCGCGGTGTGGCGTACGCCACTCGGAGCGGGTCGCGCCTCGCATGGAATTGCGCACGGACGCCTGTTTGAAGAAATCTCCGGACGCTCAAACAGTTTTCCGAAAACGGCCGGAACCGCAATAGGGCTGAAGGTCATCGGCTTTCCCGCCGGACGCCCGCAATGAGCCACCCATTGAGACCCACTCCACATCACATGGTCATCACGAAGGGAGTGGAACGACAGGGTCTGCTCCTCACTCCCTGTAACGTCGATTGGGTGCGTACCGACATCTTTGCCCGGCTGGACCGGGAGCCGGAACCGCCGAAGATAGAGGTCCCGCGGATGACCCGCACGCGTCTCGCCCTCTTCGGCGGGACGTCGGCGTTCTATCTGGTCATCGTCGCCGCCGTGCTGCTGTCGACGTGGCTGGTGACCCTCGACTGGAAGATCATGCTCTTCCGGCCGTACCAGCAGTGGCCCGGGATCCACGGTTTCCTCGACTACTACGTCGTCCTCGGACAGCGCGGCCCCACGGCCGTCATGGTGGCCGCCTGGCTGGGCTGGCGCTCCTGGCGCCAGCACACCCTGCGGCCCCTGCTGTGCCTGGGTGCGGCCCTCCTCCTGCTCAACGTTTCGGTCGGTTCGGTCAAGCTCGGCCTCGGCCGGCTCGGACCGCACTACGCGACACAGATCGGATCCGCCGAGCTGTTCGCGGGCGGTGACATATTTCCCTCGGGGCACACCGCCAACGCGGTCGTGACCTGGGGCATCCTCGCCTATCTGGCGACCACCCCGAGGGCCAGGCGCTATCTGTCGGCGCTGTCCGCGGTGGTCGCGCTCGGGGTCGGCCTCACCACCGTCTACCTGGGCACGCACTGGCTGAGCGACGTGCTGCTCGGCTGGGCCGCCGGACTCCTCGTCCTGCTCGCGCTGCCCTGGTGCGAGCCGGTCATCGCCGTCGCGGAGGCCTGGATCCTCGGCATCCGGGACCGGCTTCGGGAACGGCTCCGGGACGGCCGCCAGTTGGTGCCCTCGCTGCCCGTGGCCACCGGGGGGCCGCGCCCCGGCTTCTTCCCGCCGCGCCCGTCGGCGCCCGAGGAACCGGTCCGGGAACCCGTGGGGGTCGGCGGCCGGCGCGCCCCGGCGACCCGCGGCTGATACCGCACCCGGAGGGAACAAGGGCCCCGGCCGTCGGCCGGGGCCCTTCCGCGTGGACCTGCGGGCTCCTCAGCCGAGCCAGCAGCGGATGACGACACCGCCCTCGACCTCGAAGTTGATGCGCGCGTCCAGGTACTCCATGGTGACGATCGCGCCGGGCGGCAGCGACCTGACGACCTGCCAACCCCGGCTCCTGGCGAGTTGCTCGGCTCCTTCGGCGCCGAGGCCCACATAGGACTCGGGAGCGTCGGAGGACGGTTCGGGAGTGCGTGAAGTGGGTGCCATGGACCTCACGTTAGTCCCTTGGCGGTCACGCTTGTGTCACAAGTTCTCGACATTCGTTTGACACGCCCACCGCCACTCGGAAAGACGACCCACGACAGTTTCTCCAGCAATTCCGAGCGACTTCCAGCTGTTTACACGAAGGGTTCACCAAGCGGCGGGAAGGCGTGTTCCCTTACCGCTCCCCCTCTTCCGCTCCGAATTGCGCGGGCGACGCGCGCCCGAGGCTTCCCGTCTTTCCTTACGCAGTGCTTACGCTGTCCGAACGCCAGGGGACGCCGGTCCGGGACGGCGGCGAAGCGGAGGAACCGATGGGCAACGGGACGGCGACCGCGACTGTCGAATCGGCCCGGGAGCGCCACGGCCGCATCCTGATCGACTGGCTCACCACCACCGACCACAAGAAGATCGGCCACCTCTACCTGGGCACCGCGTTCGCCTTCTTCCTGCTGGCCGGGCTGATGGCCATGCTGATGCGGGCCGAGCTGGCGCGCCCCGGCCTCCAGCTCATCTCGAACATGCAGTTCAACCAGGCCTTCACCCTGCACGGCACGATCATGCTGCTGCTGTTCGCCACCCCCACCTTCGCCGGCTTCGCGAACGAACTGGTGCCGCTGCAGATCGGCGCACCCGACGTGGCCTTCCCCCGGCTCAACGCGTTCTCGTACTGGCTGTTCCTCTTCGGCAGCCTGATGGTGGTCGGCTCCCTGTTCGTCCCGGACGGCCCCGCGGCCTTCGGCTGGACCGCCTACGCCCCGCTCAACAGCCCGGAGCACTCTCCCGGCATCGGCGTCGACCTCTGGATCACGGGGCTCGCGCTCTCCGGCTTCGGGACGATCCTGACCTCGGTCAACTTCCTCACCACCATCATCGGCATGCGGGCACCGGGGATGACCATGTTCCGAATGCCGATCTTCACCTGGAACGTCCTCTTCACCGCGATCCTGGTGCTCGTCGCCTTCCCCGTCCTCGCTGCGGCGCTGCTGGTCCTGGAGGCTGACCGGCGCCTGGGCTCCGTGGTCTTCCAACCCGAGAACGGCGGCGCACTCCTCTGGCAGCACCTCTTCTGGTTCTTCGGCCACCCCGAGGTCTACATCATCGCGCTGCCGTTCTTCGGGATCGTCAGCGAGGTCATCCCGGTCTTCGCCCGCAAGCCGATCTTCGGCTACGGGACGCTCATCGGCGCCACCATGGCGATCACCGGCCTCTCCGTGGTGGTCTGGGCACATCACATGTTCGCCACGGGCGCGGTGCTGCTGCCGTTCTTCTCGCTGCTGTCGTTCCTCATCGCGGTGCCGACCGGGGTCAAGTTCTTCAACTGGACCGGGACGATGCTGCGGGGATCCCTCTCCTTCGAGACCCCGATGCTGTGGTCCGTCGGCTTCCTGGTGTCCTTCCTCTTCGGCGGGCTCACCGGCGTCATCCTGGCCTCGCCGCCGATGGACTTCCAGGTCACCGATTCGTACTTCGTGGTCGCCCACTTCCACTACACGGTCTTCGGCACGGTCGTCTTCGCCACCTTCGCCGGGTTCTCCTTCTGGTGGCCCAAGTTCACCGGCCGGATGCTCGACGAACGGCTCGGGAAGATCCACTTCTGGACCTTGTTCATCGGCTTCCACACCACCTTCCTGGTGCAGCACTGGCTCGGCGCGGAGGGCATGCCGCGGCGGTACGCCGACTACCTGGCGGCCGACGGCTTCACCGCGCTCAACACCGTCTCCACGATCGGCGCCTTCCTGCTCGGCGCCTCCACGCTGCCGTTCCTCTACAACGTGTGGCGGACCTGGCGGTACGGGGCGAAGGTCGAGGTCGACGACCCCTGGGGCTTCGGTCGCTCCCTGGAATGGGCGACCTCCTGCCCGCCGCCCCGGCACAACTTCGACACCGTGCCCCGGATCCGCTCCGAGTCGCCGGCCTTCGACCTCCACCACCCGGAGTTCGCCGCCTACGAGCGGATGCGGCTCACGGCCCCGCCGCCGGACCTCCGGCCGTCCGGTCGGGACTCCGGGGCTGCCGGTCCCTGAGCCCCGCGTGCGAGCGGTCCGCGGGGGCGCCGCTCACGGCCGGTAGCCGAGCTGGGGGACGGTCACGCAGTTCTCCGTCATGTCGCCCTGGCTCACCCAGCCACGACCGTCCTGCCAGCGGGCCACGGAGAGACAGGTGTGACGGGTCTTCGGCGGATCGGCCAGGTGCTCGAACCGTACGGGAAGCAGCAGGCCGTCCGCGGTGTAGGGCTCCTGACGGTTCATGAACCCCTCGACGCAGTCGCGGGTCAGCGTGCCCCCGGCGAGGCAGGAGCGGGCCGCGTCGGTGAACCACATCGCCGCCGCCCATCCCTCCAGCTGCCATTGGGACAGCGGACGGTCCCCCATCGCCGCCCGGAACGCGCGGACCGCCGGGGAGCCGGTGTCGTCGTAGTTCCGGCTCGATCCGGTCACCCACAGCGCGGCTCGACAAGCGGGGGCCCGGACGTAGTCGCGCGAGACGTCCGAGGACCAGTTCTGCACGTTCGTCACCTTGGCGTCGACCCGTACCCCGAGCGCCTCCATCGCCTCGCACAACCGCACGTTGCCGTGGGTGTCCATGGCGTCGAAGAGCACGTCGACGTGCTCGGCCCGCAGATCGGCGGCGACCGCACGGAAGTTGGGCAGTGCGAAGTCGACCTGTTCCTCGACGACCCGGTAGCCCTCGGTCCGGAGCCCGCGGGCGACCAGTCGGGCGTACGCGGCGGAGGCGGCCTGGTTGTAGGACACGACGGCGGCGGTCCGCGCACCGAGCTTCTCGTGGAACCAGCGGTACACCTCGGTCCCGCCGTACAGCGTGCCGCCCCAACCGGGCTCCCGGCCGGTGCGGGGGGCGGAGCTGCCGTAGATCCCGTAGAGGTGCGGATAGGTGTCGTAGGCGGGGGTGAGCGGTTGCCCCCCGACGTCCGGGACGCCGGCCCGGGCGACGAGGGGGGCGCCCGCGTAGTTCAGGGCGGTGGTGGCGACGAGGGCGAAGACCTTGCGCTCGTCGATCAGCCGGTGCACGCACGCGTTGTTGCCGACCCCGCTCCCGCCGTCGTCACAGGTCTCCACCTCGATCCGGCGCCCGTCGAGGCCGCCGCGCGCGTTGAGGGCGTCGAACCAGGCACGGGCCCCGTCCCGCGGACCGGTGAAGGCCTGCCCGCCGACCGGGCTGGTGGCGCTGGTGATGATGCCGACGCGGAGCGGCTCACCGCCGGAGGGGTTGGCGGTGGGCCGCGTCTCGAAGGCGCGCTCCGGGAGTCGGCTGCCGCACCCCGCGAGCAGGGCGAGCAGGACGGCCAGGAGCAGCGCCGTGACCGCCTCAGCAGCCCGGAACGGTGACACCGCTCAGCTCGACCAGGCCGCAGAGCGTCTTCACGGAGACCTTCCAGGTGTCGTTCTGCAGGACGGAGGTCCCCTGGGAGTCGGGCAGGGCCGGCGCCCCGCCGACCAGCAGGTCGTAGGTGACGTTCGCGTCGGTGGCCGAGGTGAACTCGATGCCGGTGACCTTCGCGGAGGTCGCGGCCGCGTTCTTGTCGCCGGCGAACGCGCCGAGGACCGGTTGCATCTGTTCGCCGTTCTCCAGGAGCTTCACCTTCTCGGCGAGGGGGGTGTTCGGGTCGAAGAACGCCGTCCAGTTCTTGGTGATCTCGGCCTTGGCGAGCACCGGATCGGCGGGCTCCTCGCCCCCCGACGGGGCCGACGGGGCCGTGGTGTCGCCGGTCGTCCCGCCGTCGTCCGAGCAGCCCGCCAGGGCGGGTGCCAGGACGAGGACTGCAACGGCCCCGAGGGCCACGAGACGGGATCGTGCACCGCGTCGTTCGACAACCATCTGGCTCACCACCGGGTGTCTCGGCAGTCCGTAACGGCTGGTGTTTCCAGAGTGGGACGTATCGGGGCATAGTGCAAGGAAGGGAGGAGGGAGGTCCCCGTGCCGACGTCCCGGATCCTGCTGTGGGGCGGTCTCGCAACGGTCGCCGGGGGTGCGGTGCTCTGCGCACTCGGCTGGTACGGGATCTCCGGCGAGCGGTTCGCGGAGCGCCAGCTTCCCTACCTGGCCTCGTGCACGGTGCCGGGGGCCGCGCTGATCGTGGCGGGCGCGGTCCTGATCGGGGTGGCCGCGCTGCTCCCCGCGCCCCCTCCGGAGCCGGCTCCGGCCGAACCGGAGGAGGCTTCCCCGCCGTCCTCGGAGGGTCCGCCCCTACGGGTCCCGGGCGGGACCCTCGCGCACCGCCCGGACTGCCCGCTGGTGGCGGGCAAGGCGGAGGCGGTGGACGTCGGGGACGCGGAACTCGCCCCCTGCCCGGTGTGTGAGCCGTGGCCTCCCTGACGTACGAACTGACGCTGGCCGGCCTCGCGGTCGGCAGCGCCGCCGCGCTCACCGGCATCGGCCTGATCGTCACCTACCGGGCCACCGGCGTGCTGAACCTGGCGCACGGCGCCGTCGCCATGGTCTGCGCGTACGCATGGCGCCAGCTGGTGGTCGTCTGGGGCTGGCCGCTGCCCCTGGCGGCCCTGTTCACCTTGCTGGTGATCGCCCCCGGCATCGGCCTGGCCCTCGACCGGGGGGTCTTCCGACCGCTGGCCCTCCGCGGCTCGAACCCCGCGCAGACCCTGGTGGCCACCATCGGCGTCTTCGTGCTGCTCGTCGGCGGAGCGGTGCTGTGGTGGGGGCCCGGTGCCCGGAACGACGTGCCGATACTGCTCGGCGACGATCCGTGGGTGCAGCTCGCAACGGTGGTGGCACTGGCCCTCCTGGTCGGGGCGGTGACCCGGTGGACGCGGTTCGGCAGGGAGCTGCGGGCCGTGGTGGACAATCGCCCGCTCGCCGTCCTGTCGGGGATCGACGCGGACCGGGTCGCGGCGGCCGGCTGGGCGTTCGGCTCGTTCACGGCCGGGCTGACGGGCGTGCTGCTCGCCCCCTACGTCCGGCTCGATCCGTACGGGATGCCGCTGTTGGTCGTCGAGGTGATCGCAGTCTCGGTGCTCGCCCGGATGCGGTCGCTTCCGGTGGCGGTGGGGGCCGCACTCGCGATCGGAGTGGCCCAGGCACAGCTGACCCGGCTGCACCCGGAGGGCTGGACCGGACCGCTCCTCCAGGCCGTCGGCGCCAACCTGTTCGTCGTCGCCCTGCTGGTGGCGGCGCTCGCCCTGCCGGGCGTCGGAGGCAAGGGCCGGGACGCGTTGCCGCCGCCGGTGCGGTCCGGCCGCGTGCCGACGGCCCTGTGGCTGGTGGTCGGCGTCCTGCTGCTCCTCCCCCTCGGTCTCGCCGGTTCCGACCTGCACACCGCGGTCCAGGTCCCGGCCCTCGCCGTGATCCTGCTGTCGCTGGTCCTGGTGGCCGGCAGGGGCGGCCAGATCGCACTGGGACAGGCGGCGTACGCGGGGCTCGGCGCGCTGTTCACGGCGCTGCTGGCCGGGGCCGGGATTCCCGTGCTCCTGGCGCTGGGGCTCGCGGTGCCGGCAGTCGCCGCGGCGGGGTTCGTGACGGGCTGGCCGGCGATCCGTCGCCACGGCCTGGCCCTGGCCCTGGCCACGCTCGCCGTGGGGGTGGCGGTCAGTCGCTTCGTCCTCACCCAGCCGTACGCGACGGCCGGGCTGGCCCTCGGCCGTCCGGCGGGCTTCTCCGACGACCGTGCCTTCTACGCCCTGGAGCTGGCCGTCCTGGCCGGCTGTCTGGCCCTGGTGGCAGCCCTCCGCCGGGGGCGCACGGGCCGGGCGCTCGCCGCCCTGCGGGACCACGAGCCGGGTGCGGAGGCGGCGGGCGTCCCGGCACCCCGCCTGAAGCTGCTCGTCTTCGTCCTGGGTGCGGCCCTGGCGGCCCTCGGTGGCGGTCTCCTCGGAATGGGGCTGCGCGCCTTCGACCCGGAGGCGTACGACCCGGTCCGCGGCCTCCTCTGGTTCGCCGCCGTCCTGGTGCTGGGCGCGGACAGCCTCCTCACCCCGCTGGCCGCGGCGGCACTCCTGACCACGCTGGACGCGGGCTCCCAGGCAGGGGCGGCAGCGGTGCTGATCGGCCTCCTCGCGGCCCTCACGGGGAGGCTCCCCCCGCTGGCGGACCTGCTGCCGGCCGCCCGCCGGGGGCGCCCCCCGCCGGGCTGGGGCGGCCGTTCCCGCGCCGCCGCGCACCGGGCGCGTCCCCGGGGTCCCGCGCCCCGCGCCGGACTCCGCGCCCACGACCTGTCCCTCGTCCGCCCCGGCGGGGTCGTCGTCCTCTCCCACGTCACGCTCGCCCTCTCCCCCGCCCGCATCACCGCCCTCGTGGGTCCCAACGGCGCCGGCAAGAGCACCCTCTTCGACTGTCTCGCCGGAGCGCTCCACCCCGGCCCGGGAGGGGGCCGGATCACGCTCGACGGCATCGACGTCACGGCCCGCCCCGCCCCCGCCCGGGCCCGGCTCGGCATCGCCAGGACCTTCCAGCAGCTCGTGGTCTTCCCGTCGCTCACCGTGGAGGAGAACGTCCGCCTCGGCGAGGAGCAGGGCGCCGGACCCGGGGACCCGGCCGGCGTGGAGCGCTGCCTGCGGCTGTTCGGGCTCGCCGGTCCCGTACGGCACCGGGCCGCGGCGGACCTGCCCACCGGAACCCTGCGCCGGGTCGAGCTGGCCCGTGCGCTGGCCGGACGGCCGCACACGCTCCTGCTGGACGAACCGGCCGCCGGGCTCGACGCCGCCGAGACGGCCGTCCTGGCCCGGATCCTGACGGCCCTCGCAGCGGACGGCCTGACCGTCCTCGTCATCGAGCACGACCCCGACCTGGTCGCCGGGATCGCGCACGTGGTGCACACCATGGAGGGGGGTCGGATCCTGTCGTGAGCATCGAGATCGCACTGCGCGCCGCCCGGGTCCGCTACGGGCCCCTGGAGGCCCTCCACGGACTCGACCTGCCCGTGCCTGCCGGTACGGTGACGGTTCTCCTGGGGCGCAACGGCTCGGGGCGCACCACCGCCCTGCGCGCGCTCGCCGGCACGGTGGGCCTGTCCGCGGGCCGGGTGGAGTGGCACGGAACCGACGCGACCCGCCTGTCGGCACACGAACGGGCCCGCCGAGGGCTGTGCTTCGTGCCGGACCGACAGGCGGTGTACACGGGCCTCACGGTCGCCGAGAACCTCGCACTCGGCGTTCCCGGGGTTCCCGCCCCCGACGCCGCCCCGTACCCCGAACTGGTTCCGCTGCTGTCCAGGACCGCCGGCACGCTCTCCGGAGGGGAGCGCAGGATGCTGGCGCTGTCCCGCGCCCTGCTGGCGACCGCGCGCGTGGTGCTCGTCGACGAACCGTCCCTGGGCATGGCACCGGAGGTGGCGGCCCGTACCTACCGGGGTCTCGCGGCACTCGCCGTGGAGGGCGGGGCGGCCGTGCTCCTGGCGGAGCAGAGGTTGCCGGACGGGTTGCCGGACGGCTCGCTCGTGCACGAACTGCGACGCGGCTCCCGCGCGTCGAGCGGGGAGCAGGTCGAGTACCGCTGACGTCGGGTGGCGCCCCGTCTCAGAGCGGGGCGATCCGCAGCATGGCGCCGACGACGAGGCGGTGGGGATCGGCCCCGATCACCGTACGGTTCGCGGCGTACAGCGCCTGCCAGCCGCCCTTGATCGCGAAGCGGCGGGCGATCGCGCTGAGCGTGTCGCCGGACCGGACGGTGTGGACGCGCCCGCTGAGCCCGTACCGCTTGGAGCAGACGGGCCAAGCCCCCCAGCCCTGGGTGCGCAACACCTCCTCGGCGACGGTGATCTGTTGCTGCCGGGTGGCGAGGTCGGCACGCCGGGCGTAGGCGAGGCCGCCGTGCTCGACCCAGGTGGGGTGCCAGAACTGGAGTCCGCCGTAGAAGCCGTTGCCGGTGTTGACGTGCCAGCGTCCGCTGCTCTCGCACTCGGCGACACAGCCCCAGGGCCACTGGTCGTCGGCGCAGGCGTACGCGGGTGCGGAGGCGGCCTCGTGGAGCGCGTCCGACACCTCTTGGAGCGCTGCGGCGGCTTCCTCCCTGGCCCCTGCGGACGCCTCTCGGACCGCGAGCGGGGCGGGGACGTCCACCGGAGCGGGAGACGCGTCGCGCGCCTGGGCGGGCACCGGAGCCAGGGCGAGCAGCGCCACTGCGGACGCCACCGCCAGGGAACCGGACGTCCAAAATCGGATCTTCGACATCGGGGCAGGCTAGGCAGCCCGTCGACGGCCCCGGTCCGTGCCGCGCGGAACACCGTTCGCACCCCACCCGGTCGGAGTCATGCGCCCCCTCGCACACGCCGGTGGCAAGTTGCCCCGCATCCGCGCGTGACCCCGGCCGAGCCTGACCCGTTGAACTCGGCATGAGGCGCTCGGGAAACGGCCCGGCGCCCCCCGCACCGAGTCCAGGGAGTCCCCCGTGCCGCGCATGCTCGACGTCAGCGAGGACGTACGCACCGAGATCGGCGACGAAGAAGCCGACCGGCTGCTGGCCGGCGACAACGCCCCGGGCAGTTACGACTGCACCTCCTGCCGCACACCGGGCGACTCCGACCAGGAGCGGACCAGCACGGTGCTGTTCGTCGGCGAGGAGACCGCGGTGCTCGCCTTCGCCCACGCCAGCTGCATCCCCTCGCAGGTCGTCCGGGTCGCCGAGGAGCAGCTCCAGGGCGCCGTCGCCTCCATCGCCGCCTCGGACGCCGCCGACGCCCTCTCCGCCTCCCACCCCGAGCAGGCGGTGCTCGGGGTCACCAGCGGTCTCGTCCTGATCGAGGGCGAGCTGCACCCGGCGCTGGTGGTGGAGCCGACCGCCCCGGTGGTCCGGCCGGGCTCGGACGGCCTCACCGACGAGTTCCTGTCGCTCCTCGCCGAGCAGGGCTTCCAGCCGGTGACGAGCCTCGACGAGCGACCGGCGGTGCTGCCGGGTTGGTCCGTCCTGGTCGCGATGGGGCAGCTGCACTCCGTCCTCCAGCCGGGTCCGGGCGGTGCGGGGCAGGCCGCGTGGTGGCAGGCCCACCAGCCGCTCCAGGTCACCGAGGGCTGGCGCACGGCGGCGAACAAGTCGCACACGGTCCTGGTCTTCGCCGCCCCGGTGGGCTCGATCGGTCAGCAGCCGCGCGAGGACCTGCTGCGCGACGCCTTGGAGAAGGCCGCGGCGAACGGCCGTCTGGTGGCCGCCGCGATGCCGCTGGCCGGCACCTGATGGGAGACGGCGGGCTCGGCATAGGGCGACCGCAGCCGCCCGGGGCGGGGTCGGAGGTCCCGACCGTGCCGCGTCCCCGGAGCGCCCCCCTTTCGGAGACCCGGCCGCATCCGACGGGCGGCCGGGTCGTTGGCACCTACGTGTACCCATACGAGCCGTTCCTCCAGCCGTATCCGAGCCAGATCCCTTCGATGCGCCCTGCGCAGGGAGTCTCGGCGGGCCCCTCGCCCACGCCGATCTACGACGCCCTGTACTCGGAGTACCGCAGGACGTTCCGCACCCTGCCGGGCGACCGCAGCGGCGAGGAGGAACTGGGCTTCCGGTCCTTCGGCACGGTTCTGGGCACCGGCGTGTACGGGCAGGGCCACCGGTACGCGGCACCGCATCCGCCCGTGTGGTCGGCCCAGCCCCCGCAGGCCCCGGCAGCACTGCCGCCGGGGCCCCGCAGGGGTCTCTAGGGCGGAAGAGGGAAGAACCGCACCCAGGACATCGACACACGGCTGAGGGCCGGGGCCTGATCGCCCCGGCCCTCAGCCGTGTGTCGCTTCCGCGGGTCCTACTTCTTGCGGCCCCGCTTCTCGCGCACCCGGACCGAGATGTGGATCGGGGTGCCTTCGAAACCGAACTCCTCACGCAGCCGGCGCTCGATGAAGCGGCGGTAGCCGGCCTCCAGGAAGCCGGAGGCGAAGAGCACGAACCGGGGCGGCTTGGTGCCCGCCTGGGTGCCGAAGAGGATGCGGGGCTGCTTGCCGCCGCGGACCGGGTGCGGGTGGGCGGCCACGATCTCGCCCAGGAAGGCGTTGAGCCGGCCGGTGGGGATGCGGGTCTCCCAACCCGCGAGGGCGGTCTCGATCGCCGGGACCAGCTTGTCCATGTGGCGGCCGGTCTTGGCGGAGACGTTGACCCGGGGCGCCCAGGAGACCTGCTGCATCTCGGTCTCGATCTCGCGCTCCAGGTAGTAGCGGCGCTCCTCGTCGAGCTCGTCCCACTTGTTGTAGGCGATCACGACGGCACGGCCCGACTCGACCGCCATCGTGATGATGCGCTGGTCCTGGACCGAAATGTTGTCGGTGGTGTCGATCAGGATGACGGCCACCTCCGCCTTCTCGACGGCCGCGGCGGTCCGCAGCGAGGCGTAGTAGTCCGCGCCCTCCTGGAGGTGGACCTTCTTCCGGATTCCTGCGGTATCGACGAACTTCCAGGTCACGCCGCCGAGCTCGATCAGCTCGTCGACCGGGTCGCGGGTGGTGCCGGCCAGCTCGTTGACGACGACCCGGTCCTCGCCCGCCACCTTGTTGAGCAGGGAGGACTTGCCCACGTTCGGGCGCCCGATGAGGGCGATGCGGCGCGGGCCGCCCACCGCGTTGCCGAAGCGCTGCTCGGGGGCCTCGGGGAGCTTCCTCAGGACCTCGTCGAGGAGGTCTCCGGTGCCGCGGCCGTGCAGCGAGGAGACGGGGAAAGGCTCGCCGAGGCCCAGGGACCAGAGCATGGCCGCGTCGGCCTCGCCGGACTGGCCGTCGACCTTGTTGGCGGCGAGGACGACGGGCTTCCCGGCACGCCGGAGCAGCTTGACGACGGCCTCGTCGGTGTCGGTGGCGCCGACGGTGGCGTCCACCACGAAGAGGCAGGCGTCGGCGGCCTCGATGGCGTACTCGGCCTGGGCGGCGACGGAGGCGTCGATGCCGAGGACGTCCTGCTCCCAGCCGCCGGTGTCGACGATCTTGAAGCGCCGGCCGGCCCACTCGGCCTCGTAGGTGACGCGGTCACGGGTGACGCCCGGCTTGTCCTCGACGACGGCCTCGCGGCGGCCGATGATGCGGTTCACCAGGGTCGACTTGCCGACGTTCGGGCGGCCGACGACGGCGAGGACGGGGAGCGGGCCGTGGCCGGCCTCCTCGATCGCGCCCTCGACGTCCTCGACGTCGAAGCCCTCTTCCGCGGCGAGCTCCATGAACTCCGCGTACTCGGCGTCGCCAAGTGCCCCGTGGTCGTGCTGGTCGTTCATGAAGTCCGTTCCTTGATCATTCGTGGTCGGTGGGTCCCCGGGCGACGGGGCCCACTACTGAGAGTCTCGCTCAGCGCCCGGTGAGGCGCCTGGCGTTTTCCAGGTGCTCGGTGAGCTTGCCCTGGATCCGTACGGTGGCCTCGTCCAGCGCCTTGCGGGTGCGCCGGCCCGACCCGTCGCCCGCCTCGAACGCGTCTCCGAAGACGACGTCGACGCGACCCCGCAACGGGGGCAGTGCCTTGACCAACCGTCCGCGGCGGTCGGTGCTTCCCAGGACGGCGACCGGAACGATCGGCGCGCCGCTGCGGACGGCGAAGTACGCCAGACCGGCGCGGAGCGAGGCGAAGTCACCGTCGCCGCGGGTGCCCTCGGGGAAGATCCCGAGGACGCCGCCCTGCTCCAGGACGCCCAGGGCGTGGGAGATCGCGGTGCGGTCCGTGCTGTCCCGGTCCACCTTGAGCTGCCCGATGCCTTCCAGGAAGCTGCCGAGCGGGCCGACGAACGCCTCCTTCTTGATGAGGAAGTGCACGGGGCGCGGGGCGGTGCCCATGAGCATCGGGCCGTCGATGTTGTGCGCGTGGTTGACGGCGAGGATGGCGGGGCCGGAGGCCGGCACGCGCCAGGCGCCGAGGACGCGAGGCTTCCAGAAGCCGTACATCAACCCGATGCCGATGCGTCGGCCGACGGCGGCGCCCCTCTCGGAGGGCAGGGTCACTTGGCGGCCGTCCGCTTCTCGTCCACCAGGGTGACGACGCACTCGATGACCTGCTCCAGGGTGAGGTCGGTGGTGTCGACCTCGACGGCGTCGCCGGCCTTGGCGAGCGGAGAGGTCTTGCGGCTGGAGTCGGCCGTGTCCCGCTTGATCAGGGCTTCCTTCGTCGCGTGCACGTCGGCGCCCTTGAGCTCGCCGGAGCGGCGGGCGGCACGGGCCTCGGGCGAGGCGGTGAGGAAGACCTTCAGGTCGGCATCGGGCAGGACGGTGGTGCCGATGTCCCGGCCCTCGACGACGATGCCGTGCTCGGCGTCCTTGGCGATGGTCCGCTGGAGCTCGGTGATGAGCGCCCGCACCTCGGGAACGGCGCTGACGGCGCTGACCTTGGAGGTGACCTCTTCGGTGCGGATGGGGCCGGAGGCGTCGGCGCCGTCCACCGTGATGGTGGGGCGGGCCGGGTCGGTGCCGGAGACGATGACCGGCTTGCTCGCGGCATTGGCCACGGCCTCGGGGTCGTGCACGTCGATGCCGTTGCTGATCATCCACCAGGTGATCGCCCGGTACTGGGCGCCGGTGTCGAGGTAGCTCAGCCCCAGCTTGGCGGCGACCGCCTTCGAGGTGCTGGACTTGCCCGTGCCGGAGGGCCCGTCGATGGCGACGATCACGGATTCCACGGTGGGAACACCTTCCTGGGGTGAGTGGCGGAGCCCGGCGGAGATGCGGGGGACCTCCCCAAGGTTACCGAGTCCCACGCACCCGTTCGGCCCAGCCCGGCCGCGGGCCCTCCGGAACCCGCCGGAGGGCCCGCCCGGCGTCACCCGGTGCGCAGGGCCCAGCCCCGCTCCTTCAGGGCCGCCTCCAGCACCGGGGCCGCCGACGGCTCGACCATGAGCTGGACGAGGCCCGCCTGCTGGCTCGTCGCGTGCTCGATGCGGACGTCCTCGATGTTGACGCCCGCGCGGCCCGCGTCGGCGAAGATGCGGGCGAGCTCGCCCGGCTGGTCGCTGATGAGGACGGCAACGGTCTCGTAGGCCGTGGGGGCGGCTCCGTGCTTGCCGGGGACGCGGGCACGGCCGGCGTTGCCGCGGCGCAGGACGTCCTCGACGCCCGAGGCTCCCTCCCGGCGCTTGTCCCGGTCGGCGGACTGCAGGGCGCGCAGGGCACGGACGGTCTCGTCGAGGTCGGCGGCGACGCCGGAGAGGACCTCGGCGACGGGCCCGGGGTTGGCGGAGAGGATCTCGACCCACATGCGGGGGTCGGAAGCCGCGATCCGGGTGACGTCGCGGATGCCCTGCCCGCAGAGGCGCACGGCGGACTCGTCGGCCTCCTCCAGACGTGCGGCGACCATGGACGACACCAGCTGGGGGGTGTGGGAGACGAGTGCCACGGCCCGGTCGTGCGCGTCGGCGTTCATGACGACGGGGACCGCCCGGCAGAGGGCGACGAGCTCCAGGGCGAGGTTGAGGACCTCGGTGTCGGTGTCCCTGGTCGGGGTGAGGACCCACGGACGCCCCTCGAAGAGGTCCCCGGTGGCGGCCAGCGGACCCGAGCGCTCCTTGCCGGACATCGGGTGGCTGCCGATGTAGGCGGTGAGGTCGAGGCCCGATGCCTCCAGCTCGCGCTGGGGTCCGCCCTTGACGCTCGCCACGTCGAGGTAGCCGCGGGCGAGGCCGGCGGTCATGGCGTCGGCGAGGGTGGCGGCCACGTGTGCCGGGGGCACTGCGACGACGGCGAGGTCCACGGGGCCTTCGGGCGCCTCGTCGGTGCCGGCGCCGAGGGCCGCGGCCGTGCGGGCGCGGGCCGGGTCGTGGTCGCGGAGGTGGACGGTGACGCCCCGGCCCGCCAGGGCGAGGGCGGCGGAGGTGCCGATCAGTCCGGTTCCGATGACGAGCGCTGTTCTCACTGGGCGATGTCCTTGCGCAGGGCGGCCGCGGCACCGAGGTAGACGTGCGCGATCCGGGACTTGGGCAGTGCGGTGTCGACGTGGGCGAGCAGCCGGACGACCCGCGGCATCGCACCCTCGACGTCGATTTCCTGTGCGCAGATCAGCGGAACGTCGACGATCCCGAGCCGTCGGGCCGCGACGGCGGGGAAGTCGCTGTGGAGGTCGGGCGTGGCGGTGAACCAGATGCTGATGAGGTCGTCGGGGACGAGCCCATTGCGTTCGAGGACGGTGGTGAGCAGTTCCTCGACCTGCTCGCGCATGTGTCCTGCCTCGTCCCTCTCCAGTTGGACGGCTCCCCGGACCGCTCGTACCGCCACGTCGTGCTCCTTCGCCTGCGCCAGTGCTCCGTTCAGCCTAGTCAGCGCTGGGGGCGGCGCAGTGCGGAGCCCGCCCTCCGAGACGGACGCCGCGTCGCACCGGAACGGAGGACGGGCGGGTCGGGTCGGGTCGGAACCGCTGCCGGCGGATGATCTCCTCCGGGGAGGCCCCCCGGGCAGCGAGCCGCTGGGGATGCCGCCGGCACCGTCGCTGCCCCGTCCCCTTCCCCCTTCCCCCTTCCCCAGGAGGCTTCCGAGCAGACCACCGAGGTCGTTGCCCGCCGTGGTGCTGCCTTTCGCCGGGTGCGGAACACGCCCCGCCTCACCCGAACCGCGCCGTTCCGCCATCGGGGTGCGGGAACGGGCCGGGGCGTCCGTGTGGGGGAGCGGAACCGGGCGCACAGGCGTGTTGCGGCCCCGGTGGGCGGTGCACGGCCAAGCTGGCGGCATGACTTCACACGCCACCGGACGTCGTACCGTCCTGTTCGCCGCCGCGGCCCTGACGACGGGCTGCGGCTCGAACGACGGGGGTGACGGCGGCACGGACACGAGCGCCCCGACCGCTCCTCCGGCCTCGGCCGCCCCGACCACCACCGCCCCCGCCCCGAGCGGCGCCGCTCCCCTGGCGAGGACCTCCCAGATCCCGGTGGGCGGTGGGACGGTGTTCCCGGAGGAGAAGGTGGTCGTGACCCAGCCGGCAGCGGGCGAGTTCAAGGCCTTCTCCGCGATCTGCACCCATCAGGGCTGCACGGTGAACAAGGTCGCCGACGGCACCATCGACTGTCCCTGCCACGGCTCCAAGTACCGCATCGCCGACGGCTCGGTCGCGGCCGGGCCGGCCCCCCGGCCGCTGCCGGCCGAGCAGATCGTCGTCTCGGGCGACACGATCACCCTGGCGTAACCTGCCCCGCATGACTCCGGACGAACTGGTGCGCGAGCACACGATCTACTCCTGCGTGATGGGCTCGCGCGCCTTCGGTCTGGCGACCGAGGGCAGCGACACGGACGTGCGGGGCGTCTACCTCGCCCCGACGCCCCTCTTCTGGCACTTCGACAAGCCGCCCGCGCACGTGGAGGGACCGGCCGAGGAGCAGTTCAGCTGGGAGTTGGAGCGCTTCTGCGAGCTCGCCCTGCTCAACAACCCGAACGTCCTGGAGTGCCTCCACTCCCCCCTCGTCGAGCACGTCGACGACCGGGGGCGCGAGCTGCTGTCGCTGCGCGGGGCCTTCTTGTCCCGGCGGGCCCACCAGACCTTCGTCCGGTACGCGGGGGGCCAGCGGCGCAAGCTCGAAGCGGACGTCCGCCAGTACGGCCACCCTCGGTGGAAGCACGCCATGCACCTGTTGCGGCTCCTGGGCAGCTGCCGCGACCTGCTGCGCACGGGCGAGCTCCGCATCGACGTCGGGGAGGAGCGCGACCGCCTCCTCGCGGTCAAGCGCGGCGAGGTGTCCTGGGCCGAGGTCGAGTCCTGGCTGAACCGCCTCCGGGAGGAGGCGGACCGGGCCCATGACACGACCCCCCTCCCCGACGTCCCGGACCGGGCCCGCATCCAGGACTTCCTGGTCCGCGCCCGCCGCTCCTCGGCCCTGCACCTCCCCTCCCCCGCAGGGCGGTACGCCTAGGCGTCCCAGAGCGCGCCGAAGGCGAGGAGTTCGCTGCGGTGCTCGATGTGCTCCGTCCATTCCTCCGGCCAGGCGTCCGCACCGAGGTGGGCACCCGCGAAGGCGCCCGCGAGGGCGGCGATGGAATCGGAGTCGCCGCGGGTGCAGGCGGCCCGGCGCAGGGCGGTGAGGGGCTCCCCGGGGAAGAGCAGGAAGCAGAGCAGTCCCGTCGCGAGGGCCTCCTCGGCGATCCAGCCGTCGCCGGTGTAGGTGCAGGGGTCGAGCTCCGGATCGGCCGTGCGCTGGACGGCCTCCAGGCGCTCCAGGACGGCCAGGCACTCGTCCCAGCCGCGCTCGACGAAGTGTCGTGCGCTGGGGTCCTGGGAGCGGGTCCAGAGGTCGCCGAGCCAGCGCTCGTGGTAGCGGGAGCGGTTCTCGTACGCATAGGAGCGGAGCTGTCCGACGAGGCCGGCCGGGTCCACGCCCCGGGCGAGGAGGTGGACGGCGCGGGCGGTGAGGTCGGAGGCGGCGAGCGCGGTGGGGTGGCCGTGCGTCAGTGCCGACTGGAGCTGGGCGGCGCCGGCCCGCTGTTCCTCGCTGAGACCGGGGACGAGCCCGACGGGTGCGACCCTCATGTTGGCGCCGCAGCCCTTGGAGTGGATCTGGCTGGCGTCCTGCCAGGGCCGGTCGCCGTCGAGGAGCATGCAGGCGCGCAGACAGGTGTTGCCGGGGGCCCGGTTGTTCTCCGGGGAGTGGTACCAGTCGACGAACTCGGCACGGACCGGTCGGGCGAGCCGCAGCGGGGCGAGCGCGCCCCGGCCCATGGCCGTGTGGAGGCCGCGGGCGAGGGCGAGGGTCATCTGGGTGTCGTCGGTGACGTACGCCTTCCCGTTGCTCAGGGGCAACGGCATCTCCCGCCAGGGTCCGGTCTTGGCGAGGATCGACGGGACGTCGTTGAACTCGGTGGGGAAGCCCAGCGCGTCACCGAGCGCGAGGCCCATCAGGGAGCCGGTGGCGGTCTGCTTGGCGGCGCTGCGGGTGGGGTTCATGCGGGGCGTCCTTCCGGTCGCAGGAGGGGTGGGTGAAGGGTGGTGGCCCCACCCGCCCGATAGAGGGCGGCGGGTTTTCCCCGCCCGCCGGTGAGGCGTGGCGGCCCGTCCACGGGCCGGACGAAGCCGGGCGTGGCGAGGACCTTGCGCCGGAAGTTGGGGCGGTCGAGTTCGACGCCCCACACCGTCTCGTAGACCTGCCGCAGCTCGCCGAGGGTGAACTCGGGCGGGCAGAAGGCGGTCGCGAGGCCGGTGTACTCCAGTTTGGCGCCGACCCGTTCGTGGGCGTCGACGAGGATCCGGTCGTGGTCGAAGGCGAGCCGGCCGTGCGTCCCGTACGGGATCCAGCGGGCCCGGGCCGCGTCACCGCCGCCGCGCGGCTCCGGCGGGTCCGGGACGAGCGCGGTGAAGGCGACGGAGACGACCCGCATCCTCGGGTCCCGGTCCGGTTCCGTGTAGGTGCGGAGTTGTTCGAGGTGCAGTCCGGCTGCGGTGGCCCCGGAGAGCCCGGTCTCCTCGGCGAGTTCGCGGCGGGCGGCCCGCTCGGCGGACTCGTGGGGCAGGACGAAGCCGCCGGGCAGGGCCCAGGCCCCGGCGTAGGGGTCCTGGCCGCGCTCGACCAGCAGCACGTGGAGGCGTTCTCCGCGGATCGTGAGGACGGCGAGGTCGACGGTGACGGCGAAGGGTTCGAAGGCGCGGGGATCGTAGCCCTCGGGGGCCCGGTGGGTGCTCATGGGCGCTCCGGCAGGGGGTCGGTGAGGTGCCAGCCCTCGGCGAGCAGTCCGTCGACGGCGGCGACGGCAGTCGCGAGGCGCTCCTCGTGGGGGCCGGTGAGCACGGCGGTGCGGCGGCCGGTGTGGGTGAGTTGGGCGAGGAAGCGGGCGGTCATCCAGGGCCTCAGATGTTCCCCGTCGCGCAGTCCGCCGCCGTCGGAGTCGACGCCCCGGTGGTCGGCGAGCAGCCAGAGGTGCTGTCGCCCCCGGGCGGCGATCTCGCCGGTGGCGGGACTGCTGGTGCCCAGGTGGCGCTCGTGCCAGATGGTGGTGGCGAAGGCGTCGGTGTCGCAGAAGAGCACGGGTGAGCCGTCCCGGGCCGCCGCTTCCTCCAGTTCCGCCTGGCGCTGGGCGATGACGGGGAAGTCGGAGGAGCGGAAGGCGACCTCGGAACGGTCGGCGCCGGGGCGTTCGAGGCGGAGTTCGGCGAGCTTGAGTTCGCCGTACTCGCGGCCGTACTCCGGCACGCACCGGGTGCGGGCCCAGACGCCACCGCGCCTCCGGTAGTGGTCGGCGAGGGCGAGGACCAGGGTGGTGGTGCCGGTGGACTCGGCCCCGAGGACGACGATCCGCCGGGTGAGCGCGGACCGCACCGGTGGTTCGAGGTGGTCCCAGCAGCCGGCGGGGTCGGCGCGGACGGCGGCCCCGGAGACGGGGAAGCGGAGGCGTTCCCGGTCGACGGGCACGGATGCGGCGCCGAAGCAGCGGCCGAGCTCCTCGCCGTTGGGCTCCGAGGTGAAGACGGCGTCGACGCGTTCGGGGACGGCGGCCCGGAAGACCGCCATGTGGGCGGCCCAGTCGTCGGGGTCGTGGAGGTCCACGGGGGCGTCGTCGACGGCTCCGAGGACGAGGACGTCGGGGTGGACCTCGCGCATCCAGGAGACCCGGTCCTCCAGGGGGATGCCCTCCCCGGGGGAGGCGCAGACGAGCACGGTGAGGCGCTCGCAGCGGTCGCGCGCGGTGCGGACGAGGTGGTGGTGGCCGGCGTGCGGCGGACGGAACTTCCCGAGGACGAGGCCGTGGCCGTAGCGCCGCACGGCGCCCCCGCCCTTCATGCCGCGGCTCCCGCCGCGCGTCGGGCACCGGCGAGGTCCCGGGTCCCGTTGCGCGGCCCGAGGGGACAGAGGGGCATGGGTCCGACGTACGGCAGGGAGGCGAGGCGGGGCTCCTCCTCCGCGAAGAGCGCGCCGCGGCAGAACCCCGGGACCCCGGTCCGGCCGACCGGGGCGTCCGGGAGGGCGAAGAGCGGTTGTTGCAGCGGTTCGAGCGCATCCGCGAGGCCCATGCCGCCTCCTTTAAAAGTCACCATGACTATAAAGGGGGCGAATGGCTTCGGCAAGGGCTCCCGGGTCCGGACGCGAGGAAGCCCGTGACCACCGGGCGGTGCTCACGGGCTTCCTCGTCGCGCGACGGGGCCGCGGGTCCTACATGCCGACTTCCTTCATCAACATGCCGACCTCGGTGTTGGTCAGGCGGCGCAGCCAGCCCGACTTCTGGTCGCCGAGGGCGATCGGCCCGAAGGCGGTGCGGACCAGCTTCTCGACCGGGAAGCCGGCCTCGGCCAGCATCCGGCGCACGATGTGCTTGCGGCCCTCGTGCAGGGTGACCTCGACCAGGTAGTTCTTGCCGGTCTGCTCCACCACCCGGAAGTGATCGGCGCGGGCGTAGCCGTCCTCCAGCTGGATGCCGTCCTTCAGCCGCCGTCCGACCTCGCGGGGCAGCGGACCGGTGATGGCGGCCAGGTAGGTCTTCTTCACGCCGTACTTGGGGTGCGTGAGGCGGTGGGCCAGTTCACCGTGATTGGTGAGCAGGATGATGCCCTCGGTCTCGGTGTCGAGCCGACCGACGTGGAACAGCCGGGTCTCGCGGTTGGTGACGTAGTCGCCGAGGCACTGACGACCGTCCGGGTCCTCCATGGTGGAGACGACACCAGCAGGCTTGTTCAGCGCGAAGAAGAGGTACGACTGGGTGGCGACGGTCAGGCCGTCCACCTTGATCTCGTCCTTCTCGGGATCGACGCGCATCCCCTGTTCGAGCACGATCTCGCCGTTGACCTCGACGCGGGCCTGCTCGATGAGCTCCTCGCAGGCGCGCCGCGAGCCCATGCCGGCACGGGCGAGGACCTTCTGCAGGCGCTCGCCCTCCTGCTCGGCGCCGGGGAAGGTCTTCGGGGTCTTGACCTCGGGCTTGCCGGCGTACCGCTCCCGGTTGCGCTCCTCCGCGCGGGCGTCGTACTCGCGCGAGCGGGCGGGCGTCGTACGGCCCCCGCCCCGCTGCGGGGACTGTCGGGGGCCGCCCTTGGCGCCGCCGCGCGCCGCGGCGCCCCGGCCGCGCTTGGGGGCGTCCGAAGAACCGCCGGGGCCGCCGTAGCCGCCCACGTCGTAGCTGCGCTCCTCCGGGCGCGGCCTGCGCGGGTTGGCGCCGCCCGACCGGCCGCCCTGACCGGCGCGTCCGCCGCCGCCCTGGCCCGGACGTCCGCCGCCCTGGCCCTGTCGGTCGTCGCGGCCGTTGCCGGCGCCGCGGTAGTTGCCGCGCCCGCCGCCGCCACCGCCGTTGCCTCGGCCGCCACCGCCACCGCTGCCGCTGCCGCCGCTGCCGCCGCGGCCGCCGCTGTTGCCACCACGGCTCCCGCCGTTGTTTCCGCTGCTGTTCCTGCCGCTGCTGCTTCGCATCAAAGTTCCGTCTTGTCGTCTACGTCTGCGTCCGGTTCGAACGACGGGACGCCTTCCAGGGAGTCCGGCTCGACCGCCTCGGCCTCCGGGAGGAAGGGCGCGAGTTCGGGGAGCTCGTCCAGGCCGCACAGGCCCATCCGCTCCAGGAAGTAGTTCGTCGTCCTGTACAGGATCGCACCTGTTTCGGGTTCCGCGCCCGCCTCCTCCACCAGCCCCCGCTGGAGGAGGGTCCGCATCACGCCGTCACAGTTGACCCCACGGACCGCGGAGACCCGGGAACGGCTGACCGGCTGGCGGTACGCGACGACCGCGAGGGTCTCCAGGGCCGCCTGGGTGAGCCGCGCCTGCTGTCCCTCCAGGACGAAGGCCTCGACGGCCGGGGCGAACGCGGGACGGGTGTAGTAGCGCCAGCCCCCGGCCACCCGACGCAGCTCGAAGCCCCTCCCCTGGGCGGTGTACTCCTCGGCCAGTTCGTGCAGGGCGTCGGCCACCTCGCGCCGGGTGCGCTCCAGGACCTTGGCGAGGTGCTCCTCGGTGGCGGGTTCGTCGACGACCATGAGGACGGCTTCGAGGGCGGGCTTGAGGTCGCTCATGCGGTGTCCTCCTGGTCGAATTCGTCGGTCACGGCCGTCGACGGGTCCGCGTCCCCGCCGGTCCAGGAGACCGTGAGGTCCCCCAGGGCGGTCTCCTGGTCGAGGGCGACGGCCTTCTCCCGGTAGAGCTCCAGCAGGGCGAGGAAGCGGGCGACGACGGTCAGGGTGTCCCCGGCGTCCTCGATCAGCTCGCGGAAGGCCGCCGAGCCGCGGGCACGGAGCAGTGCGACGACCACGGCGGCCTGGTCCCGGACGCTGACCAGCGGGGCGTGGATGTGATCGACGTACACCTGGGGCTCGGCCTTGGGCTGCATGGCCTTGGCGGCCAGCTTCGCGAAGCCCTCGGCACCGATGGAGAGGACGACCTCGGGGAGCAGTTCGGCGTGGTGGGGTTCGAGTCCGACGGTACGGGGGTGACGGTGCCCCTCGGCCTCCCAGCGGTCCTCGAAGATCGCGGCGATCCGCTTGTAGGCGCGGTACTGCAGGAGTCGGGCGAAGAGCAGGTCGCGGGCCTCGAGGAGCGCGAGGTCGGCCTCGTCCTCCACCTCTGCGACGGGGAGCAGCCGTGCGGTCTTGAGGTCGAGCAGGGTGGCGGCGACGACGAGGAACTCGGTGGTCTGGTCGAGGTCCCCGTCGGGCCCGAGGGCCCGCAGGTGCGCCATGAAGTCGTCGGTGACCTCGGAGAGGGCGACCTCGGTGACGTCGAGCTTGTGCTTGGTGATCAGCTGGAGGAGCAGGTCGAAGGGACCCTCGAAGTTCGCGAGGCGCACGGTGAACCGCCCGTCGGGCCCGCTCCCCGCCCCGGCCGGAGCGGCGCCGGCCTCCGGCCCGGCTGCCGGCGCCGGCAGCGGCACGGGCGATGCGCCTTCCCGGTCGTGCTGCCGCGCGGACGGGCGAGCCGGGGACCGGGGGTTCCTCCCGGCCCGTGGGCCGGGCTCCGGGGCCGACGGCCCGGGCGGGGCCGGGCGCTCCGGGGCCTCCAGCGCCACCCCGCCCGGGCCACCACCCAAGGGGCGGCGGCGCGACGGGCGGGACGTTTCGTCAGGAGCGTGGTGCATGGAGGTCCAGGGGGAGCAAGGAGCACGGCAGCCCGCAGGCTACCGTCAGCGACCGCGCAGACGGCGGACGAGGATGCTCGCGTCGCCGCGGGATTCCAGATCGGCCAGGACGACCGCGACGGCTTCCCGGACGATCCGGCCGCGGTCGACGGCGAGGCCGTGCTCTCCGCGGAGCACGAGCCGGGCGTGCTCCAGGTCCATCAGCTCCTCGGCGGAGACGTAGACCGTGATCTTCTCGTCGTGGCGCTCACGGCCGCTGGGCCGCCGGTTCGTGGTGCGGCCACCGCGCCGCCTGGCCGCGGGGGCGGGCACTGCGGCGGCGGGAGCCGCCTTCTGCGCCGGCGCGTCGGGCTCGGCCGTGCGGGCGCGGGGCTCGGCGGCCTCGGAGTCGGCCGGCGCGTGCTCCGCCGACCCTCCGGCGGCGGTCGTGTCGCTCTCGGCCGCCGGGGCCGGAACGGCGCGGCGGGGTACGGACGCCTGGAGCGCCGTCCCCCCGGTCGTGCGGAAGAGTTCGTCGGCTCCGGGCAGACTCACTCGGCGTGACACCGGGCGAGCACCTCCCTGGCGAGCTGGCGGTAGGCGGCGGCGCCCACGGAGTTGGAGGCGTACGTGGTGATGGGCTCGCCGGCGACCGTGGTCTCCGGGAAGCGCACGGTCCGCCCGATGACCGTGTGGTAGACGTGGTCGTCGAAGGCCTCGACGACGCGCGCGAGGACCTCACGGCTGTGCACGGTCCGCGAGTCGTACATCGTGGCGAGGATGCCGTCGAGTTCGAGCTCGGGGTTGAGCCGCTCCTGGACCTTCTCGATGGTCTCGGTGAGCAGCGCGACCCCCCGGAGCGCGAAGAACTCGCATTCCAGCGGCACGATGACCTTGTGAGCCGCCGTCAGGGCGTTCACGGTCAGCAGGCCGAGCGAGGGCTGACAGTCGATCACGATGTAGTCGTAGTCGTTCATCAGCGGCTTCAGGGCGCGCTGGAGCGTGGACTCGCGCGCGACCTCGCTGACCAACTGGACTTCGGCGGCCGAGAGGTCGATGTTGCTCGGCAGCAGGTCCATGTTGGGCACGGCGGTCTTGAGGAGCACCTCGTCGGCCGACATGCCCCGCTCCATGAGCAGGTTGTAGACGGTGAGGTCCAGCTCCATCGGGTTCACGCCGAGGCCGACCGACAGGGCCCCCTGCGGGTCGAAGTCGACGAGCAGCACCCGCCGTCCGTACTCGGCGAGCGCGGCGCCCAGGTTGATGGTCGACGTGGTCTTGCCGACGCCGCCCTTCTGGTTGCACATCGCGATGATCTTCGCGGGCCCGTGGTCGGTCAGCGGGCCGGGGATCGGGAAGTACGGCAGCGGCCGTCCGGTGGGACCGATCCGCTCGCGGCGCTGGCGGGCAGCATCGGGTGCGAGGGTGGCCGCGTACTCCGGATCGGGCTCGTACTCGGCGTCGGGGTCGTAGAAGTGCCCCTCGGGCACCTCGTCATAGGCGGCGAAGTGGGTGGACTCTTGGCCCATCTCGTTGCCGGCCGTGGCGTTCACGTGTAGGCCGTCCATCGTCTTCATCGTGTGGGCACTCGTCATGGGCTGGTGCGTCGTGAAGGTCCGCACCGCGACGGAGCCGATCGGGGCACCTGGCGCACCGCTCCCGGGAGTAAATGTCGACTCATTCACAAGTCGTCTTACCTCCTTGGATGTGACCAGGAACATTTATCGATAGGTCAGCGTGGCACCATGCCGACGGTTGGCGACTCTATGGCGTGTCACCGCTCCGCAGCAACACAATCCGCCGGACCCGCCCCGATGTGTCGGCAACCGAACACGCCCCTGTCAAGGGTGCACGGCCACGCATCCACATGTTTCAGGGGTGCGCGAAACGGTTAAAGGGTTACGTTCAAGACGACTTGCCCGAACGTTTTAGCAGGGGCGGAGACACGACCGGCCGGACCTTGTCGAACAAGGTCCGGCCGGGTGCGCGGTATTGACGGCACGCGTTGACGGGAGCGTCGCGGGCGCCCTCGGGGGTCAGCCCAGGAGGCTGCTCAGCTCGACGTGGTCGAGGCCGTGGGCCTCGGCGACCTCGCGGTAAACCACCTTGCCGTCATGGGTGTTGAGGCCCTTGGCGAGGGCCTCGTCGCGGCGCAGCGCCTCGACCCAGCCGTTGTTCGCCAGCGACACGATGTAGGGCAGCGTGGCGTTGGTGAGGGCGTAGGTGGAGGTGTTCGGGACCGCGCCGGGCATGTTGGCCACGCAGTAGAAGACCGAGTTGTGGACCTGGAAGGTCGGCTCGGCGTGGGTGGTCGGGTGGGAGTCCTCGAAGCAGCCGCCCTGGTCGATCGCAATGTCGACAAGGACACTTCCGGGCTTCATCTTGGCGACGAGCTCGTTGGTGACCAGCTTCGGGGCCTTGGCGCCGGGGATGAGGACGGCACCGATGACGAGGTCGGCCTCGATGACGGCCTTCTCCAGCTCGTAGGCGTTGGAGACGATCGTCTGCACCTGGGTGCCGAAGATCTTGTCGGCCTCGCGGAGCTTGTTGATGTCCCTGTCGAGCAGGGTCACGTGGAAGCCCATGCCGACGGCGATCTGGGTGGCGTTCCAGCCGGAGACGCCGCCGCCGATGACCACGGCCTTGCCGGCATGGGTGCCGGGAACGCCGCCGGGGAGGACGCCGCGACCGCCGGCCGAGCGCATCAGGTGGTAGGCGCCGACCTGCGGGGCCAGACGGCCCGCGACCTCGGACATCGGCGCGAGGAGCGGCAGCGCGCGGTTCGCGGTCTCGACCGTCTCGTAGGCGATGGCGGTGGTGCCGGACTGCAGCAGCGCGTCGGTGCACTCCTTGGAGGCGGCGAGGTGCAGGTAGGTGAAGAGGGTCTGGTCCTTGCGGAGGCGGTGGTACTCCTCCGCGATGGGCTCCTTGACCTTGAGCAGCAGGTCGGCGGTGGCCCAGACCTCGTCGGCGGTGGCGAGGATCTCGGCGCCGGCGGCGACGTACTCCTCGTCCGTGATCGAGGAGCCGACACCGGCGTTCTGCTCGACGAAGACCTGGTGGCCGTGGCGGACGAGCTCGTGGACACCGGCAGGGGTGATGGCCACGCGGAACTCGTTGTTCTTGACCTCGCGGGGGATGCCGACCTTCATCGTCGATCACGGTCCTTGAATCAGGGGGGATAACTGGGGCACTGCGATACATACCCGGATGCACTGCGGCACACCGGGGCAGACCACGTTCGAACGCGGCGCAACCAGTCTAATGAAGGAGTTCCCGCTGTCTAGCCTTTCAAAGTACTAATCTTCGACAGAGCTACTGCGGATTTCGCAGGCAGATGGTTCCGTTTCCAGGAGTCTCCCCGCTGCCGACCGGTGCAGCCGGGCCGCCGCAGGGTCGCCGAGGCGGTCGAGGGTGTCAGCGAGCCTCAACTGGAGGGCGGCCTGCAGCCGGGAATCCCGGGCCCGACGCGCCCACTCCACCGCTTCCTCGCAGGTCCGCAGGGATTCATCGGGCCGCCCGGCATACTCCTGGACCCTGGCCACCTCGCTCAACGCCCTTGCGTAGCCCGGGAGATCGGAGAGCCTCCGATGCCCGGCGGCGGCGGCGCGCCAGCTCCGCAAGGCCTCCCCGTAACGCCCGGCATAGGTCTGCACGGCGCCGAGGCGCCCGTACAGTCGGGCCTGGTCGACACGCTCGTCCCGGGCCAGCCGCTGGGCGAGCGCCCGCCCGTACCAGTCACCGGCCCGCTGCCAGTCCCCGAGCTCCTGGTACGAGCCGCCTACGGATTCCATTGCTCGACCGGTTGCATACGGGTCATTTGCTTGGCGTCCGGCCTCCAAAGCCGACCGATATCGCAGCAGGGCGTCGTGGGTCCTTCCGGTCCTGGCATCGAGATCGGCCAGGTTCAGCAGTGCGGCGGCCCGCTCCCGGTGCAGCCCGCGCCGCTCCGCCACGTCCAGGACCAGCCGGTGCAGGCCGTACAGCTGCGGAGCGGCGGTTTCCGCTCCTCGATGGGCGGCGAGCGCCCTGACCAGGGAGGCGATCAGACGGCGTGCGAGGGTGTCGAGCTCCCCGTCGGCGACGGCGAGGCGCGCGGAGGCCAGGAGCACGGCCTGCCGGGAGTCCAACCACACGGCGGCGGCGGCTGCACTCGGGAAGCGCAGGGCGCGCGGCAGGCCGGCGAGCTTCCGCCGGGCCGGCGACCCCTCTGGTTCGGTGACCGCACGGCAGGACTGGAGGAGCCGCACGGTCCGCTCCAGCATCCGGGCCCGGGCGAGCTGCACCTCGGCGGGCCGGTCGCGCTCCTCCAGTTGGGCGCGAAGCAGCGGTACGAGGTGGGCACGCACCTCGTACTGGCCGCCCTCGCCACCGGAGACGAGCCCCAGGGCGGCGAAGTCGGCGAGGGTGGCCGTGGCCGCGGAGACCGAGCAGCCGGCCAGGGCGGAGGCCGTGTGGGCATCGGCCCGGCCCAGCGGGGCCAGGGAGAGGAACCGCAGTATCCGTGCGGCAGTGGCGGGCAGCGCCTCATGGGCGAGGTCGAAGGTCCGGGTGAGCGGGTCACCGGCCCGGGCCCGCAGCCGCTTGGTCAGGTCGGCGACCGAGGCCTTGGGCCGGGTGGCGAGCCAACCGCCGGCCAGGACGACGGCCCCGGGCAGCCCCCCGCACTCCTCGACGAGGCTTTCGGCGGCCTGCGGGTCGACCGTGATGCGGACGGAACCGGTGAAGGCGGTCAGCAGTTCGATCGCCGACTTGGGGTCGAGCCCGCCCAGCGTGCAGGGCCGGACGTCGGGAATGCCGGTGAGGGGACCCCGGGCGACCCCGATCACCAGGGCGTCGGGATTGTCGGGGATCAGCGGGTCGGCCTGCTCGGCGTCGACGGCGTCGTCGAGGACGAGGACCGCCCGCCGTTCGCCGAGGGCCTCCCGGACCAGTTCGGTCAGCTCGTCCTCGGCGGCGCCGGGGGGTTCGGCGACCCCGAGCGCGGCGAGGAGCTCCTGGGCGACCCGCCCGGCCGGGACGGGTTCGCCGCCGGGTTCGGTCAACCGGCCGCGGAAGACGCCGTCGGGGTAGCGGTCGGACAGTCCGGCAACCAGCTCCTCGGCGAGGGCGGTCCGACCGGAGCCGGGCTTGCCGGCGATCAGCAGGACCCGGGCACGGGGCGCCTTGCGGCCGGTGAGGGTGTCGAGGCCGGTCCGTTCGATGTCGGCACGCAAGGCCTTCAGTTCCCGCTGCCGACCGAAGAACTGCCGGCTGCCGGCTGCCGCCACAGCCTGATCCGTCACGGGCCACGCTCCCGTCCACCTGCGCACGAGCCGATCCCGCGGGGGCTCCGCACGGGCGATTCCGAGCGTAGTTCAGGGGGGAAGGCGGACCCCGCGGAGCAGGGCGGACACATCCCCCGATCGGATCAGCAGATCGTCATACCGGCCCCGCATCGGATAGGAACCCGTCGATCGGACCCCGGTGGGCACCGGCCGGCGGGACCCGGCCCACCGGGAGTCCGGGGCGCGCTACGCCTCGAAGGGACGGGCCGGCCAGGGGGCGTCCGCCGGCCGGAGGGCGTCCAGGCCGTCGCCCGCGCGCGCCGCGGCCAGTGACAGCACGCCCACCACGAGGCAGCTGTTGTGCAGCTCCCCCGCCAGGACGCCCCGCACCAGCTCGGCCGAGGGCACCCGGGCGAGCTCCATGTCGGCCTCCTCGTCGGAGACCTCGAAGCGGTCGCCCTCCGCCTCGGCGAGGCCACGGGCCAGGAAGATCCGCACGGCCTCGTCGCAGCCGCCGGGCGTGGTGTAGACGTCGGTCAGGACCCGCCAGTCCTCCGCCTTGACGTGCGCCTCCTCGTACAGCTCGCGCTGGGCCGCGTGCAAGGGGTTCTCGCCGGGCACGTCGAGCAGTCCGGCCGGGATCTCCCAGAGCTTCTGCCGCACCGGGTGCCGGTACTGCCGGAGGACGACCACCCGGTCCTGGTCGTCGAGGGCGAGGACCGCGACCGATCCGGGGTGCACCTGGTAGTCGCGGCCGACGACCGAACCGTCCGGCATGACCACCTCGTCCGTGCGGACACTCGTCTTCTTGCCCGTGAAGGGAGTGGTGGTGGCGACGACCCGCCACTCCTCCGGGGTGTCCTGCACCTGCTGCATGAAGTGTCCTCCCACATACGAAAGCCGGGGTGCGCGTCTCGGGAGAGACGCGTACCCCGGCAACGTTAACGCGCCGTGCTACTTCGCCGTCTTGCGCTCCACAGCGGCCTTGACCAGGCCCGCGAAGAGCGGGTGCGGACGGGTCGGGCGGGACTTCAGCTCCGGGTGCGCCTGGGTGGCGACCAGGTACGGGTGGACGTCCTTCGGGTACTCGACGAACTCGACGAGCTTGTTGTCCGGGGAGGTTCCGGAGAAGACCAGACCGGCCTTCTTCTCCAGCTCCGCGCGGTACGCGTTGTTCACCTCGTAGCGGTGGCGGTGGCGCTCCTCCACGTACGGCTCGTCGCCGTACGCCTCGCGGACCACCGAGCCTTCGGCGAGCTTCGCCGGGTAGAGGCCGAGACGCATCGTCCCGCCCAGGTCACCGGCTCCCTCGACGTACGCGAGCTGCTCCTCCATCGTGGAGACGACGGGGTGCGCGGTGGCCGGGTCGAACTCGGTGGAGTTGGCCTCGGGGATGTCGGCCAGGTTGCGGGCGGCCTCGATGACGATGCACTGCAGACCGAGGCAGATGCCGAGCAGCGGCACCTTGTTCTCGCGGGCGTACTGGATCGCGCCGACCTTGCCGGACACGCCGCGGTCGCCGAAGCCGCCGGGGATGAGGATGCCGTCGACGTCACCGAGCTGCTGCGCGGCACCCGCCGGGGTCTTGCAGTCGTCGGAGGTGACCCACTTGACCTTGACCCGGGCACGGTTGGCGAAGCCGCCGGCCCGCATGGCCTCGGTGACCGAGAGGTAGGCGTCGGGCAGGTCGATGTACTTCCCGACGAGCGCGACGGTGACCTCGTGGTCGGGGTTGTGGACGCGGTCCAGGAGGTCCTCCCAGACGGTCCAGTCCACGTCGCGGAAGGGCAGGTCGAGCTTGCGGACGACATAGGCGTCCAGGCCCTCGGTGTGCAGCACCTTCGGAATGTCGTAGATCGACGGGGCGTCGATGGCGGCGACGACCGCGGCCTCGTCGACGTCGCACATCAGCGAGATCTTGCGCTTGATGGCGGTCGGGACCTCGCGGTCGGCGCGCAGCACGATCGCGTCGGGCTGGATGCCGATGTTGCGCAGGGCGGCGACCGAGTGCTGGGTCGGCTTGGTCTTCAGCTCGCCGGAGGGGCCGATGTAGGGCAGCAGCGAGATGTGCACGACGAAGACGTTGTCGCGGCCGACCTCGTGGCGGACCTGGCGGACGGTCTCCAGGAAGGGCAGCGACTCGATGTCGCCGACCGTGCCGCCGACCTCGGTGATGACGACGTCGACGTCATCGGTCGCCATGCGGCGGATGCGCCCCTTGATCTCGTTGGTGATGTGCGGGATGACCTGCACGGTGTCACCGAGGTACTCGCCGCGCCGCTCCTTGGCGATGACCTGCGAGTAGACCTGGCCGGTGGTGACGTTGGCCGAGCCGTCGAGGTCGACGTCGAGGAAGCGCTCGTAGTGGCCGATGTCCAGGTCGGTCTCGGCGCCGTCGTTGGTGACGAACACCTCGCCGTGCTGGAAGGGGTTCATCGTGCCGGGGTCGACGTTCAGGTAGGGGTCGAGCTTCTGCATGGTGACCCGCAGGCCGCGGGCCTTCAGGAGCGCACCCAGGCTGGAGGCGGTCAGGCCCTTGCCGAGGGAGGAGGCGACACCCCCGGTGACGAAGATGTGCTTGGTCGTCGTGGTGTTGGGCGGCATCGCCAAGAGGGGGCTCCCGTGGTCGCGTTCTGGAGGTGCGTACCGGCTTCCCCTCCAGAAGAATCGGGGGGTGCCGTCGCTGCGGTTGCGGGGTCCTCGGCTGTCGCCGTTTCCCACCGGTCCACGGGGTACCAGGGTATCAGCGACATCAGGGGACCGCTTCCGGCCACGCCCGGCAGTCGGGTGTTCACGAACGGCAACCCTGGCGTGGGTACAGGGTGGGCCCCAGTTCACCCATATGGAGTAAACCGTCGCTCGTGTGATCACTGCCACTGCCGAAGTGCGACGTATTCTGCTCGGAGATCGCCCGCGGGCAAGCCCGTTCGTCCCGCACACTGGCCTTGCTGACACCACACATCACGCACACCTGTAGCAAGCGCCCCCTCGGGGGCGGACATGGCCGTTCGACTGGAGAGAAGCACGTGGCCGGGCGCATCGAGGATTACGCACTCATCGGAGACATGCAGACCGCGGCACTGGTCTGCCGGGACGGCAGCGTCGACTGGTTGTGTCTCCCCCGCTTCGACTCGCACGCGGTCTTCGCCGGCCTGTTGGGCACCGAGGAACACGGGTTCTGGCGGGTCGGCCCCGTGGGTCCGGCGGACGCCGAACCGGCACCGGCCGACCGGCGGCGCTACCAGGGCGACTCGCTGATCCTGGAGTCCGAGTGGGACACCCCGCGCGGCACGGTCCGGGTGACCGACTTCATGCCGCCCCGTGACGGCGCCCCCCAACTGATCCGGATCGTCGAAGGGGTCTCCGGCCGGGTGCGGATGCGGTCCTCGCTCCGGATGCGCTTCAGCTACGGCCGGGTCGTGCCCTGGGTGCACAAGGTGGGAGAGCGCACGGTCGCCGTCGCCGGGCCCGACTCGGTGTGGCTGGACACCGATGCGGAGACCCACGGCAAGGACCTCACGACCTACTCCGACTTCACCGTCATGCCCGGCGAGCGGATCGCCTTCACCCTCTCCTGGCAGCCCTCCCACAAGGAGCCCCCCGCGCTCCCCGACCCGGAGGGCTCCCTGGAGGCGACGGCCGGCTTCTGGCGCGAGTGGGTCGAGCACTGCACGTACCACGGCCCCTACCGGGAGGCCGTGGTCCGCTCCCTGATCACCCTGAAGGCCCTGACCTACGCGCCGACCGGAGGGATCGTCGCCGCACCGACGACCTCGCTGCCGGAGGAGATCGGCGGCGTCCGCAACTGGGACTACCGCTACACCTGGCTGCGGGACGCGGCGATCACCCTCTCCTCGATGCTGCGCACCGGCTACCGCGAGGAGGCCCGCGCCTGGCGGGACTGGCTGCTCCGTGCCGTCGCGGGCGACCCGGAGAACCTGCAGATCATGTACGGCATCGCGGGCGAGCGGGAGCTCGGCGAGGCGGAGCTCGACTGGCTCCCGGGGTACGAGAACTCGGGCCCGGTCCGGGTCGGCAACGGCGCCGCGAACCAGCTCCAGCTGGACGTCTACGGCGAGGTCACGGAGGCCCTCCACCTGGCCCACATGACGGGCCTCTCCCGCAACGACTACGCCTCCCTGCTCCAGATCAAGTTGATCAACTACCTGGAGAAGCACTGGAACCAGCCGGACGAGGGCATCTGGGAGGTCCGCGGCCCGCGCCGACACTTCGTCCACTCCAAGGTGATGGCCTGGGTGGCGGTCGACCGCACGATCAAGCTCATCGAGTCCGGCGACGCGGACGGCCCGCTGGAGCGCTGGCACGAGCTGCGCGACGACATCCACCGGGACGTCTGCGAAAAGGGCTACGACAAGGAGCGGAACACCTTCACCCAGTCGTACGGCTCCAAGGAACTGGACGCCTCGCTGCTGCTCATCCCGCAGATGGGCTTCCTGCCGCCGGACGACAAGCGGGTCATCGGCACGATCGAGGCGATCCAGCGGGAGCTTTCCACCGAGGACGGCTTCGTGCTGCGCTACCCGACCGCGGGCGAGGAGGCGGGCGTGGACGGCCTGGAGGGCGACGAGGGCGCCTTCCTCGCCTGCTCCTTCTGGCTCGCGGACGACCTGGCGATGATCGGCCGGGTCGACGAGGCCCGCATGCTCTTCGAGAAGTTGCTCGCGCTCCGCAACGACCTCGGGCTGCTCGCCGAGGAGTGGGACCCGCGCCTCCAACGGCAGGTGGGGAACTTCCCGCAGGCCTTCAGCCACGTCCCGTTGATCGACACGGCGCTGCGCCTGACGGCGAGCGGGGCCTACGGGGGCTGAGTCGCCGCGCTCCCGAAGGCGGGGCAGGGCGCCCGGAATACAATGGGAAGGTCCTGTCCCCCCTCGTGAAAGGGGGGCTCCCATGGCTCCCCACGTCTCTGAAAGCGCCCTGGCCGGCCTGGTCGAGGACCTCGCCGGCGAGGTGATCGTCCCGGGCGGTCCGGGCTACGACGAGGCCCGCACCGTGCACAACGGGATGATCGACCGACGGCCGTCGGTGATAGCGCAGTGCGCCACCCAGGCCGACGTCTCCAACGCGGTGCTGTTCGGCCGCGCGACCGGCCTTCCGATCGCGGTGCGCGGCGGCGGGCACAGCGTCGCCGGAACGTCCGTGATCGACGGTGCGCTCGTCGTCGACCTGCGTCGGATGCACGGGGTGGTCGTGGACCCCGAGGGCATGACGGTGCGGATCGAGGGCGGGGCGACCATGGCCGACCTGGACCACGCCTGCCAACCGTTCCACCTGGCGACCACCGGCGGACGGGTGTCCACCACCGGCGTCGGCGGTTTCACGCTGGGCGGCGGTTCCGGCTGGCTGGAGCGGAAGTTCGGGCTGGCCAGCGACAACCTGTTGGCGGCCGACCTGATCACCGCCGAGGGCAAGCACGTGCACATGAACGCGGAGGAGAACCCGGAGCTGTTCTGGGCGCTGCACGGCGGCGGCGGCAACTTCGGGGTGGCGACCTCGCTGACGCTGCGGCTGCACCCGCTCCCGGAGATGAGCATGGCGATGCTGCTCTTCCTGCCGGAGAACGCCCCCGAGGTGGTGCGGACCTACCGCGACCTCGGTGCCGTCGCGCCCGACGAGATCGGCGGCGGCGCCATCTACATGCCCGCGCCGCCGGAGCCGTTCATCCCCGAAGAACTGGTCGGCAAGCTGGTCTGCGGGGCCCTGTTCACGCATGCCGGTCCGGTGTCCGAGCTCCGTGACTTCGCGGCGCCGCTGTTCGCCCTGAAGCCCGCGGTCGAAATCGTCATGGACCTGCCCTACGTGGAGCTGCAGTCGATGCTCGACGACCCGCCGGGACTGCGGAACTACTGGTCGGCCGAGTACCTGCGGGAGTTCCCCGACGAGGCCGTGGACGTCTTCTGCGACCGCGGCGCCCGGATCCCGGCGGCCACGGCGACCCAGCACGTGCTGTTCCTGATGGGCGGGGCCGTGGCCGCCGGGCCCTCCCAGTACCCGCAGCCGTGGCGCACCGCGCCCTGGGCGGTGCACCCGTTCGCGACCTGGGAGGACCCGGCGTACGACGAGCAGGCCCGGCAGTGGGTGCACGACGTGCGGGCCGATGCGCGGCCGTGGGCCGTCGACGCGACGTATCTGAACTTCGTCGGCGCCGAGGGCGAGCAGCGCATCGTCTCCTCGTACGGCGAGGAGGGCTACCGCCGTCTCGCCGCGGTGAAGGCGGTGTACGACCCCGACAACGTGTTCCGCTTCAACCAGAACATCCCGCCCGCCGGTTGAACCGGCTCACCGCAGCGCGGCGATCACCTCCTCGGCGGCCCGCTCGCCCTCCGTGGCCCCGCCCTCCATGAAGCCCTGGAAGTCGTAGGAGCAGTGCTCTCCGCCGATGTGGACGTTGCCCTGGGCGGTGCCCTCGTAGCCGGCGTAGCGGTGGACGTAGCCGACCGGCCAACAGGAGTACGCGCCGAGCGAGTACGGGTTCTTGTGCCATGCGGAGAGCTGGGCGCGGCCCGTGTACGCCTTGGATGTGCCGGGGAAGAAGGCGTCGATGCCGGCGAGGTAGCGGGTGACCAGTTTCCGTACGTAGGGGTCGGACTCGGTGGAGAACGGCCCGGCCGGGTTGAGGTTCCGGGCCAGGCTGCCGCTGCCGTACTGGAGGAGGATGCCTCCGGTGCCGCCCTGGACCTTGGTGGTGTCCCAGGTCTGCTGGACCTCGCTGTCGGTGAAGCACTCGCCGGCGGAGACCCCGGGCCAGGCCCCGGTGCCCCGCCAGGGCCTGGTGCCGAACTGCATGTTGAGCTTGGTGCAGTGGCCCATCCGCGCGTCCCGCAGCAGGTTCTTCATGAGCGGGTCGAAGCCCGCTTGGGAGAGGTCGAGGCGCTGCAGGATCGGCAGCGGCACGCACAGGATCGTGTGGTCGGCGGTGACGGTCCGGGTGGTTCCGGCTTCGGTGAAGGTGAGGGTCTGGGTTCCGTCGGCGTTGGCGCGCACGGCGTCGAGCGACCAGCCCATGCGCAGGGTGCCGGGGTTGAGTGCCGCGGCGACGGCGTTCGGCAGCAGGTCGTTGCCGCCGGTGATGTGGTAGCGCTCGTTGGAGAGGCCCCAGATGTTGAAGTTGCCCGGATTGGTCTGGTAGCCCATGAGCAGGACCAGGGCGAGGGCGGACTGCTCGGTGGTGTCGGCGCCGTACTCGACGTTGTAGGCGACGTCGAAGTAGCGGCCGAGCGGCGAGGCGTGTCCGCCGGGGACCCGGCTCTCGATCCACTCGTACAGCGACATGTTGTCGAGGGCGGTGCCGGTGGGGGTGGTCTGGTTCCAGAACACCTCGCCCGAGTCGATCAGATCGCGGTGGAGGGCTTGGTAGACGGCGTTGAAGTCCTCGTCGGCCTGGTCGCGCGGGTAGTAGGCGCCGTCGAACCAGAGGACCTCCTCCGCGCCGTTGGGCCCGCCGCCCAGGAAGTCCTCGGTGACGAGGTCGAAGCGGCGGCAGAGTTCGAGGACCTTCTTGTGGTTGGTGTCGATGAGCTCGCCGCCGATCTCGGAGGTCTGCCCGTAGGCCCAGTGGTCGCGCTGGGTCCACATGCGACCGCCGACCCGGGACGGGTTCGCCTCGTACAGCACCGGGCTCAGGCCGGCGTCCTGGAGGGTGAGCGCGGCGGTCAGCCCGGAGATCCCCGCGCCGACGACGGCGACCCGGGCGGTGCTCTTGACGGGCGGGGCGGTCGTGGCGGCCGCGGCCGGGGCGGCTGCGGCCCCGCCCACTCCCACCGCGACGCCCGCTGCGGCGGCGTAGGCGAGGAGGGTGCGGCGCCCGAGGGCGTCGGCCCTCATGCCGCGCAGCGCGTCGACGGGCAGGTCCAGCCGTCGGGCGGCGGTGTGCTCGGCGACCAGTTTCTTCAGGAGGTGCATCGGGGTGGTGCGTGCCATGGGGCGCTCCTGGGTTCGTTTCGGAAGGGTCAGCTCTGGGGCACGGGGGTGGGCGCGGGTTCGGTGGTGTCGTCGGTGCGCTCGGTGGCGTCTTCCAGGACGATCCGGCCGATGACCTCGTAGCGCTGGGGCTGCTTGGTCTTGAGGTACCAGCCGAGCCCGAGGCCGCCGAAGAAGACGGCGCCGATGATCCACGGGATGGCCTTGAAGAAGAGGGAATCGGCGGCGAGCCCGGCCGCCGTCTCCATGTTCATGATCAGCAGGACGACGACGGCGGTCATGCCGATGCCGCCGAGGAGCGGGGCCGTCAGCGTCTTGAACCAGTGCCGGTCCTCGGGGTGGTTCTTGCGGAAGTAGCCGATGACGGCGAAGGAGCAGAGGGTCTGCACGATCAGGATCGCCATCGTGCCGAGGATCGCGAGCAGGGTGTACAGGTGGATGTAGGGGTCCTGGCCGGTGAGCCAGAAGGCGCCGACGAGGGTGACGGCGATCGTGCTCTGCACGAAGGAGGCGATGTACGGCGAGCCGTGCACGGCGTGGGTCCGTCCGAGCGCGGGGTGCAGGAAGCCCTCCCGGCCGATGGCGTACAGGTACCGCGAGGCGCACTGGTGGAAGGCCATTCCGCAGGCGAAGGAGCCGGTGAGCAGCAACCACTGGAAGGCGTCGACGGCCCAGGCTCCGATGAAGGAGCGGGTGGGCGCGAAGAAGAGGTCGAGCGGGGAGTCCGAGGAGGAGATCTGCATCGATCCGGCGAGCCCGTTCCCGGCGATCGCCATCCAGGACACGTAGATGTAGAAGAGGCCGACGCCGATGACGGAGATCAGGGTGGCCCGTGGAATGACCCTCTTGGGGTCGCGGGATTCCTCGCCGTACATCGCGGTGGACTCGAAGCCGACCCAGGACCAGAAGGCGAAGAAGAGGCCGAGTCCGGCGGAGGTGCCGGTGAAGGCGTTCGTGGGGTTGATCGGTTCGACCGGGATGCCGTCGGGACCACCGCCGGCGATGAGGACCGCGGTGGCCACCGCGAAGAGGACGGCGATCTCTGCGACCAGCATCGCTCCGAGCGCCTTGGCGGTGAGGTTGATGTCGAAGTACGACAGGACGGCCGTGACGGCCAGCATGACCGCCGCGTACAGGATCCAGGGCAGGTCCACGCCGAGCTGGTCGGCGACGGTCGTCTTGGCGAAGTAGGAGAAGACGCCGACGATCGAGGCCTCGAAGACGACGTACGCGAGCACCGCGAGCATGCCGGAGGCCATGCCGGCGATCCGGCCCAGCCCGTGCGAGATGTAGCCGTAGAAGGCGCCTGCGGCCGTGATCCGCTTGGCCATGGCGACGTAGCCGACCGAGAACACGGTCAGCACGAGGGTCGCGAAGAGGTATCCGGCGGGTGCACCGGTGCCGTTGCCGAAGCCGACGGCGATGGGGAGGTTTCCGGTCATCGCCGTGATCGGGGCGGCGGTGGCGACGGCCATGAAGACGACGCCGACGAGTCCGACCGAGTTCGCCTTGAGCCGGTGGACGACTGGGGTGGGGTTCTCTGCCATGGGCCGAGAGGATCCTCGTGCGTGACGTAGGCCACAATCGACAGGCGGTCGCACAATTCCCTTCGCGGAGCGACGAGTTGTCGCCCCGGTGTACGAACTGTCCGGCCCCGTAACCGTCGGGTGATGTCGCCGGAACACGGACGCGGGTAGCGTCCGGCCCCATGGACAATCAGGGCGGGATCACCGTGCAGCGGGCGCTTGAGCTGCCCGGACTGCGCGGCGGGCTCCCGGAGGTCGTCGCGGGCGCCGACCGGCTGCACCGCACGGTGCGCTGGGTGCACGCGGGCGAAGTGCCGAACATTGCGTCGCTGCTCAAGGGCGGCGAGCTCCTCCTCACCACGGGCCTCGGCCTGGGCACCCGCCCGGCCGAACAGCGCTCCTTCGTGCGCCGGCTCGCCGACCGGGGCATCGCGGCGCTCGTGGTCGAACTCGGTCCGCGCTTCGCCCGGCTGCCGGCGACGATAGTGGAGACCGCCCGGGCCGCCGGCCTGCCGCTCGTCCAGCTCCATCGAGAGGTTCCCTTCGTCACCGTCACGGAGGAGATCCACACCGAGATCGTCAACGGCCACTACGCGCTCCAGCGGCAGGCCGAGGAAGTCCACCGGCAGTGCACGGGGGCGCTGCTCGGCGGCGGCGGGGTCCCGCAGGTGCTCCGCGTCCTCTCCGAATTCGCCGCCAACCCGGTCTTCCTGGAGACGGCCGACGGACAGCTGCTGTACGCGGCGGGCGCCGAATCCGCGCCCGCGGACCCGCTCCAGGTGTGGGACGGGCTGCGCGGTCAGCGGGCGGCCCGCGAGTCCGGCCCGCCCAGCGGCACGGTCCTCGTCGACGTGCCCGGCGGCGGGCCCGGTACGGGCACGGTGCGGGCGCGGCTCGTCCTCCTCGCGGTCTCCGGAGCCCTCTCCCCCGTCCACCGGATGGCGGCCGAGCGGGCGGCGGGGCTCCTCGCGGTCGTCCTCATGCAGGCGCGTCAGGAGGAAGAGCTGGCCGCACGCGGTCGTGGCGACTTCCTGACGGACCTGGCCGAGGGCCGGATCACGGCCGAGGACGCCCCGGCACAGGCACGGGTCCTCGGCTTCAAGCCCGGGGACGGCCCGCTCCTCCCGGTCGTGATGCGCTTGTCCCCGGAACTCTTCCCCTCGGGCAACTGGGCGCTACTGGCCCGCGCCGTGCTGGAAGAGCTGTCTTCGGTGGGCGTCCCCGCCCTGCTCGGTGTCCGTCCGGTGGAAGGACGGGTGCCGCTGCTGCTGGGCCTGCGCTCCGAGTCGGAGCGCACGGCGGTCGCGGACCGGGTCGCGGCGGCACTGCGCGCGGGCGTGGAGCGGGCCGGCCTGGAACGGGCCGGAGCGCACCCGCCGGTCGTCGTGGTCGGCGTCGCGGGCAGCTGGGCGGCGGCCTCCGCAGGCCTGCGGCATGCGGCGGAGACGGCGACGGCGGCCCAGGGCCTCTCGGAGCTGGCCTGGTACGACGCACGACGGCTGGACATCGACCTGCTGCTGTGGCGGCTGCGGGACCACCCGGACCTCGCGGCCTTCGTGGACCGTGCGATCGGCCCCCTCAGGGAACACGACGGCGCTTCCCGGCCACCGCTGCTCCCGACCCTGGAGACGTACCTGGCACATGCCGGCCGCAAGGCGGAGACGGCCCGGGAACTGCACCTCAACCGCCAGACCCTCTACAACCGGCTGGCCCGCATCTCCGAACTCCTCGGCACGGACCTGGACGACCCCCAGACGGTCCTGGCGCTCTCCCTGGCCCTCAGGGCCCGCCGCCACACGTCCTGAGACCTCCGGACGGCGGCGCGGGCCGAGGGCGCCGGGGCACACCAGCCCTCCGGGCCCGCCCGCCACCGCGTGCCGTTCCGGAGGAGCCAGCGGGCACGACGGGGCGAGCGTGTACGACGAGCTGACGGGCCGTACG
>NZ_JBHYMK010000022.1:78497-115945 GCF_042743065.1 Streptomyces sp. NPDC058872 | reverse complement strand
CCCCTGTACAGCCGATCTCACGATACGAAGGTCCCCGCCGGCGCCGGCGGGGACCTTCGTATCGTGAGATCGGCTGCTCGCGCTACGCCACCGCGCCTCCAAGAATCCTCAGCGAGTACTTGCGGTACGCCCGGTGCAGAACCATCACCACGGGCCCCGAGGCGAACACCCCGCTGACGACATACTCTTTTTTGTTACCGGTCGCGGCGACCCTCTTCTCATACAGGGAGTCGGTCTCCTTCTTCGCCTGCCGGAGCCACGAGGACGCCTTGCCGTGGTCGACTCCCGCCACGTCCAATCCCGTGCAGGCGGCCAGGAATTCCAGGCCGTCGGAACTATCCGAGTCGGTTCTGCACACAAGTGACGACATGTCCTCGTGATCGGCGTATCCGGCGGAGAGCGTCTCCCCGCTTTCACTGCGCCCGTTGACATACGTCTGCTTCTTCCCGTCGGGCATCTCCTGCTCGACGGGCTTGTCCAGCTTCAGTTTCCAGTCCTTCGAAAGCCTGGCGAGGAATTCCTTCCCTGTGTATCCGGTGGCCATCGTGTCGACCACACCGAATTCGGGCCGCTTGTCACTGGACACCGCGTGCTTGGGCAGATCAGCAACGCTCGGAACGGTCCGCGTCGTGGTGGACGGCTCAGGGAGAGGCGCCGTGTACTTAGGACGCTCGCTCGCCTCCGGGGCCGGGCTGTTCCCGCTGCAGGAGGTGGCTCCGACTGTGCCGATGACGACGGTCATCAGCACAGTGGAAACACGGATGGCGGCGCGGATCACACACCACCGTCCACGAGACTGCACGGACCGGGGTCAGCGTAGTTGTACGGCACGAAGGCGATCGCGTCGAACACCACGTTGTCGTCTCCGGTGGCACCCTTCTGGATGTTATCCATCTCGATCCGGCCGCCCTTCCAGAAGGTGAAGGTGCCCATCTCAAACCAGGTCTCCTTGCCCGCACTGCGGGATCCCTGGTTCACGTTGCAGTAGTCGGGCTTCGCGCCCACCGTGTTGTCGCCCGGGTAGAAGTCGTACCGGACGACCGCTTCCGCGGCGTGACTGGGCAGGTGAAGGTAGATCTTATAGCGATTGCCGAACTGGTCCCCGGAGGGCAGCAGGTGCTGGTTGACCTGCCACCGGCCGGTGACCTTGTGGAAGGACTGGTCGTAGTCGTAGCTGTGCGTGAAGTACAGGTGGTGGTCGTACCCGGCACCGAGCTGGTGGACGTCGATCGGGGCGATGTACGGCGTTGCTCGGTAAGTGGCATCGGCCCGCTGGATGGTGACGTTGTCACCGGCCTGCAGGGTGAACTTGCCGTCGAAGCCACCCTCGAAGTCCCCGCAGCCGTAGGTGTCCTCGTGCTCTCCGAGGTCATCGACGATGATGGCGTTCGAGTAGGCGCTCGGGTGGTCGATGCACGGGCCGTGGTCGTACTTGCTCTGGAGCGCGGGTTCCGCCGAGCCGAGCTCGTAGCTCAGCTTCTCGGTGCTGGAGTTTCCGGTGCTCTGCGGGCCCATCCAGTTCACGCTGGCACCCCAGCGGCACTGTGCGTCCCACGTCGGGCACGGGTCGGCCGCGGCGGGGTCGCAGGCGTTGACGGACGGTGAGCAGAACAAGGACTTCGGGGGCATCTTGATGATGCCGAGCGGCATGGTCGCCTCGGAGTACGACTCCGCACCGTTCCAGGTCATCTGTGGTACTTCCGCCCAGCCGAGGATCTTCTCCGGGTAGTTCCAGTTGCCGGGCTTGGAGGCGTCGTCGTAGCTGTAGCGCAGGAACGGCTGCCGGTCGGCGGGGTACTGGGGGTTGGTCGGGTTGTTGAAGTACCCCAGGCCGACGGTTCCGTTGGTGTAGACGCCGGAGTTGTAGCCCCACAGCGCCGTGTACCAGTTCTCGATGTAGACCGGGTTGCCGTCGTTGGCATGCATACCCAAGGCCTTGAGCTGGTTCCACTTCTCGGCCAGGATGCCCAGACCTGCGGCGATGTTCGCCGCATAGTCCGTGGTGACGGCGCCTGCACGCAGGGGATCGAGCTGCGTGTCGTGCTCCTCGGACATACCCGTCGTGACCTGGGCAATGCCGTAACCGCAGTCGGCCTTGCTCCGGTCGGGGTAGTAGTGGATGCCGTTCAGGTTTCCGAACCAGTCGGACCTGGTCACGTTGCCCGAGTCACCATACATGGAGTGCCAGGACGCCTGCTTGAAGTTGGACTCCTGGGCGAGGATGCCCAGCATGACCTGCGCAGGAATCTCGCCGCCGCCGGTCAGCGCCGGCTTGGGGAACAGACCCTGCGGGGTGTAGGAAGTGAGGCCGGTGTCGTGCCAGTTCTGCGGACGTGTGACGGTCAGCCGCCCGTGAACGGCCTGGTCGACCGCCCACTCGACCATGTTCGCGCTGGCCTGGAGCGCCTGGCGCTTGGGGTCGTTGCGCTTGACGATGCAGGGGCTCTCCATGAAGGCGATCTTGCCCTGAATGTGCGCGCCGGATCCGGATAGGCACATTGATTCCGGGTTGCCCTCACCGCAGGTGCTCGGTTCTTCGTCGTCGGGCGGGACCACGGTGAACGCGGACAGGCCCATCGACAGCGAGGACTTCGACTTCGGCCGCTTGCGGTCGGCGTCCACGACCTTGGTAGCCTTCGCACCGGTCCTGACCGCGGTGGCCTTGACCGTCAGCGATCCGACGCCCTCGGTCGAGGCCGAACCGATGCCCGCGACGATGCCCTTCATCTGCTCAGAGAACACCGAGTTGGTCACCAGGTGCCCCTGCCGGGAGATCCCGATCACGCGGCCGTCCACCGCGTGCTTGGAGAGCCCCGGAACCTTGTCCGTGTCGATCCCCTTCACTTCACCGACGACCGCGGCGCCGCCGGCCACGGGAAGGAGCTTGACCTTCCCCTTCGGGGCCCGACCCAGTTCGGTGAAGCCCTTGCCGTCGAAGTGGGAGATGACGCTGCTCTCGCCGTCGACCGTGCCGACGTTCACGCTGCCGTGCTGAGAGGCGGTCAGCGCGAACATCGGGCCGGGCATCGCGGCGAGCTTGCGGGCGGACAGCTTCTTGCCGTCGCCCTTCAAGTCGACGAGGTTGCCGCCGAGCACGCCGACGGTGCCGTCCTGCGTGGGTGTGACGTGCGTCAGGTGACCGCCGAGCTTGCGGCGGGAGGACACTGTTCCCGTGGTCGCGTCGACCGATATCACCGTCGTCGAGCCGACGGACGTGTCGGTGGCCGAGCTGCTGGTGAACGCCACTTCGTCGCCCGTTCCGCAGCCCGGTGTGAAGTACGCCAACTGCACCCGGTCGGGAACCTCGGTGACCTTGCCGTCGGAGAGGCGGATCACCGCGGCGAACGCGCCGTTGTGGTACGCGCCAGGCTTGTTCGACCAGGCCGACGGGGCGTAGACCGCTGCCGCGTAATTCCCCGACCCCGTCGTGCAGACGTAGCCTGTCCAGGGGCCGACGTCGGACAGGTCCTTGCGGTTGAGGCGGGCGATCTCGTAGAAGGAGAATCCGTCGCTCTCCCGCGCGGCGAGGATGTGTAATCCCTCGGCGTCGCCGGTGGCCTCCACGATCGCGTCCGAAGAGGAGGCGTAGCCGACCCCCAGGTCCTTGGCGGGCGCGTCGAACAGGCGGGCAGACGTGGCGTCCGCGGCGGCGGGGGCCACCGTGGACTCCGCGGTGGCCATCGGAACGAAGACGGCGGAGGCGGCCACCACGCTCATCGCCAGCAGCGGGTTCATCGCGAAGTATCTTCCGAGACGTGTCTTTTTCATGATCATCCTCACAGCCAATCCGTGCAACGACCGTGCTCGACCGGGAGGCTCAGGTCGATCGGCTTGTCTCCGGTGGTGTTGGGGTCGGTGATGTAGTACTTCATCGGCGCGGGGTCGTACTGGGAATGGACGTCGTTCCAGCACGCCTTCGCCGACGTGGTCTTCCAGCTCTGCATCTTGGTGTAGGCGCCCGCCACTCCGTCAGCGAGAAGGCCCGCCGTGTCGTAGTTCTCGACGCCGCCGTCGTGATCACGCGTCGTCCACAGGGTCAGATAGACGTAGTCGGGCGACGTGTCGAGATCGCGTGAGACCTTTGCCCACACCGCTTGACACTGTGCTGACCAGACCAGCCGTATCGCGACGGAGCCGTCCGTCTCGGTCACCTGATGAAGGATCTCGGCATCGGCGTCGCACCCCATCTGAATGGGGTCCTCGCCCGAACAGCTCGACTTACGGCAGCCGACATCGGCCACCGCCGGCGAAGCCTGAACTCCCTGAAAAACTCCGGCCAGCAGCGTCAGAACAGCGGCAGCCGGCCCCCATCTACGTACGTCGTGCACACACATCACCTCAGGTATTCCTTTCTGCGTCGCGCCAAGCGCGGAATGTATGACCGCGATCGTCTCGATTGCCCAGGCGTAACCTGGGCACCAGAAGATCACTACAGCCTACGCGAACTCATAATCGAATAATGGGAGTTGAGCTACTGCCCGCCTGCGCCGACCTAGCCTCGATCTTGGAATTTCTCGGTTGAGAGCCGCCAACGAAGATAAGAGTTGACGTGTCCGCTGACCTACTCACTACCAATTTGATGAGCGTCGAAGCAGGAGTGTTTCGGGGCATGGGAAATGGGAGTGGGGTTGACCAGGGCGTTCTCGCTGCGCGTGAGCTCAGACCGCCATCACACCGCCGCTGTTGTCATGGGCGGCCCTTCCGCTCGAATCCACTCTTCTTCACATAAGAAGCCCACTTGGCGACTGCTGCTACGACGTTCGCGTCGGTGCGGGACTCCTCGAAGACCTGGGCCTCGATCTTGTTGGCCTCAAGGGACTGCGGCATGGGAACATACGACGGGCATCGCCCCGGCAGCCATCCTCCGGGAGATCCTTCCCCCGGTACTCACCTTCGGTGAGTACCGGCTACTTGCCGGTGAAGACGGCCGTCTCCGCGCCCGATGCCGGTTCCCAGTAGGGCGTCTCGGGGATCTCGCGTGGCGGGTGATAGCCGTACTTCTTAGTCTGCTCCAGATCCAAGATGCCGTAACGCCGCCCCATGGCGGTGTCGGCCTGCGCCGTCACGGACCTCGGGGGAAACCGACGGAGGCCTGAAATCAACGAAGCCATTCACGCCTCCGCCCCCAGCACCAGACGACGCTGACGCTCATCCAAATGTGGCAGGATCGTCTCGAACTTCGCTGCCAGCACGGCCCGTTGCTCCAACCCAATGCCTGCAGCACACCAACGAGCCAACGAGCAGGAAGCTACGGGTTAATGATCTGCAAACCCAAACGCAACAGCGTTGCAGTACAGGCAGCACCGATAAGTAGCGGTGCCGACGCAACCTTGACCGCGAGGTCCTGCACGAAGGTCTTGTCGGCGTGGCGCTACGAGCCGGCTCCAGCCCGTGGAGCCGTGGACCGGGCGGAGAGGATGTCGGACGGGGAGACAGCTCCCCTCAGTTTGGGGTGGAGGCGGCCACGGCCACGCAGGACTTCTCTGGCCCGTGGGCCGCGATCCGGGGCCCAGACGGGCCGGTCGACGGCAGGTCGATGGTGAAGCAGCGGGTGGCCAGAGAGTCGGACGGACCAAAGAGGGTCAGGGTCCGTTCATAGGAGCGGGAGAACTGGACGAAGAGCCGGGTGCCGTCCGCCGTGGGACGTGCCTCCACGAGGGCCCCGAAGCCGGGTGCCCCTTCAAGGGCATCCCGTATGTTCTGGTCGGTGGGCGCGCGACCGTTGCTGGCGAGGAGGTCGTCGGCAAAGCGACGGGCATCCTCCTGGGTCGCTTCGAAGGCTTCGTGCTCACGGCCGGCCTCGCGGTACCTGCCGACGGCGAACGCGGCGACGAGTGCCAAGACGGAAACGAGTAGGACCGCCCCCAGGGCCTTCACCCAGGGGGCGGTCTTTCCTTTTCGCTCTGCTCTCACGGGATCCTGTCGCTACTAGGGGAGGTTGCCCACCGCGCGGCTGAAGGTCGCGGAGTAGGCGGAAGTGCCGGTGTTGTTGGGATGATAGCTTTCACGGCTGACGCACCAGGTCCACTGGCTGGGATCGGTGGGTTTGCACGTGAAGTCACCGGGTCCCTGCCCCGCGACCACCGTCTTGTGGATACCCTCGGGGTCGTCGCAGGCTCGCCGACCCTGGAAGTCCGCGTCGGCGGACTCGAAGAAGACCGGCAGCCCCTCCGCCTTGAGCTTGTCGGCAACCGCCCGTTGCTTACCCTCCATGTAGACGGCGTTGTCGTTGATGCGGATCATGCCCGCGCCGCCAACACCGCTCACGCAGGTGAGCGAGTTCTCGTTGAAGATCTGCGGGTAGCTGAGCAGGACGATCTTCGCGTGGCCGCCCGTCTCCTTGTCGATAAGCCGCAGGACGGACTCGACCCCGGCCATGGCATTGTCGATGTCCCGGTGGACGCCCTCTTCGGCCGGGCAACCGGTCGTGGCACAGGCCTGCATGACCTGCGGGAAGCCTGCGTCGTTGCCGCCAACGGTGAGAGTCACGAGGTCGGTGTCACTGCTGAGCACACCAGACTCGACCTGGAACCTCTCGTGGAAGTTGCCATCGGTCCCCCAGACCTCGTTGCCGTTGCCATCGACGGCGTGACCCGTCTCCATCTGCCAGGAGCGCGCGCCGGAGCAGGAGACGTTCTGGAACTCCAGCTCTGAGGAGAAGTTGTCGGCAAGGGTACCGATCGATGCAGAGCGGCCTGGCAGGGTCGTCTTGCGGACCCAGGAATTGGCGCTGCGGCGGCAGGCGTTCCAGCGCGAGGCGGTGTTGACGTCGTTGTCGGACTCCTTGGCGTACGAGCCGGCTCCCTCACCGGAGGAGTAAGAGTCGCCCATCTGAACGACCTGCTGAGGCTTGCCCGGCAGCGGCTGGAATGCGACGGCGTCGAAGGCAACGTCGTCGTCCCCGGTGCCGTCCTCGGTCTCCGTGGTGAGCCGTACCCGAGGCACGCCGTTCATCTGGAACGAGCCGAGGGATATCCAGCCGTTGGCCCGGCGCTTCTGGTTGACGTACCGGTGGCGGGAGAACGAGCCGCTGCCGGTGTCGATGTCGTAGCGAGCCTGCTGGGTGTGCGCGCCGTGGTCGGGCAGGTGCACGAGGACGCGCATCCAGTCGGTGCGGGGCTGGTTCAGGGTCCAGGTACCGGTGAAGTTGAGGCGGGTGCCCTTGGCGTCGTTATCTCGGGTGTGGCCGAAGTAGAAGTGGCCGCCGAAGCCCGCGCCCAGCTGATGCAGGTCAATTTTTCCTGGGTAGACCGTCGAGGCGGTCTTGTCGTGGGCGATGCCCGATTCACCCCGGAAGTCAGCGGTGAAGGTGCCGGAGTTGGTCCACTTGCTGTTGGTACAGGCCGGTCGGACGGATGGGGTGCCGCTGGGGACGTCGTCGACGATGAGCGCACCGGAGGGCAGGTCACTGCGGGAGCAGTTGGGCGGATACGCGGTGCCGTCGGCCTGCTCGGTGTCGTAGTTCGGCGAGGTGAAGCGGAAGAGCTCGTTGCCGCAGGAATAGGAGCAGTCGCTCTTCCATTGGACGGGCAGGTGGAACCAGCACTTGTGGTCGGCACGGGTGCAGGGTCCTGCGCCCGGATCGTTGGAGGCGCCATCGGAGATTTTGGACGGCTCGCACCAGTTGTAGACGCCGCAGAAGAGGTCCTCCGGCGGCTTCACGCGGGCTCGGTTCCACTTGGTCGAGCCCTGGACGGTGGCGTCCTCGGTGGTGCCGTTCCACCAGGCGGCGCGGAACGCGGCCACCATGACGCCTGGTGACTCCAGGAAGGACGGCGGGTGCGCGGCGAAGCCGAGGACCTTCTCGGGGTACGGCCAGTGCTGCGGGCGTGCCGCCGCGGAGGCGTCCTCATTGCCGAGCCGGTCCTCCCCGTCAAGCGGAAGATCAAGGCGGTGTGCCGACAGGTCGAGGTGAACCAGCCGCTCGATGACCTGCTGCGTCGCTTGAACGTGATGCTGCGGGGCTGGTGCGGCTACTTCCGGGCAGGTGTGTCCTCCGCGGTCTTCGCCTACCTCAACTCCTATCTGTGGGAGTCGGTTTGGCGATGGCTTCGGCGCAAACACCGAAAGTCCACCTGGAAGGAGATCCGCCTCCGCTGCTGCGGCGGTGGATGGTGGCCCGCCAGCGAACGAAGGGAGCTGATCAACCTGGAGCAGGTAGGCACGACCCGCTACCGCTACCGGGGATCAGTTATCCCCTCGCCCTGGCCCGTCGCCGACGACGAGGAGCACATCGTCCCGACGGGGCTTGTGGAGAGCCCGGTGCATTGAGAGGTGCACGCCGGGTTCGGGAAGCGGCCCGGGAAAACGGACCAACCCTGCGGGCTGGCACCGCGTCCCGGGCCGACTTCACCGACCGGCCACGCACGCGCTCGTAGCGTTCATCGACGAGCACCGGGACCGCTTCGGCGGGGTCAAGCCGATCTGGAGGACGCTCACCGCACACGACTGCAAGATCGGCCCTTCCACCTACTACGCCCACAGGAAACGACTGGCCGCTCCGTCCGCCCGTACCGTGCGGGATGCGGAACTCAAGGAGCTGATCCGCCAGGTCCACACCGGCAACTACCGCGTCTACGGGGCCCGGAAGGTCTGGCGGGAGCTGAACCGGCAGGGTCACGCGGTGGCCCGCTGCACCGTCGAGCGCCTGATGCGCGAGCTGGGCATCGCCGGCGCCGTCCGTGGCAAGAAGGCCATCACCACGATCCCGTACCAGCAGGCCGAGCGGGCACCGGACCGGGTGGACCGCGACTTCGTCGCCACCGCGCCGAACCGCTGCTGGGTCGCGGATCTCACGCACGTGGCGACCTGGGCCGATGTGGTCTACGTCGCCTTCGTCGTGGGCACCTTCTCCCGCCGGATCGTCGGCTGGTCCGTCGCCACGTCGAAGGGGACCCGGCTCGTCCTGGACGCTTTGGAGATGGCGCTGTGGCAGCGCGACCGCGATGAACAACTCGACGTCCGGGGCGAGTTGATCCATCACAGCGATGCGGGCAGCCAATACACCCGTTTCAAGCTGGCCGAGCATCTGGACGCGGCCGGCATCGCGGCCTCGATCGGCTCCGTCGGCGATGCGTACGACAACGCTCTGATGGAGAGCACGATCGGCCTGTTCAAAACCGAGCTGATCAAGCCCCAGCGACCCTGGAAGACTCTCTCCCAGGTTGAGCTGGCCACCGCCGAGTGGATCGACTGGTACAACCACCGACGCCTGCACGGCGAGATAGGCCACGCCCCACCCATCGAATACGAGACCAACTACTACCTGACAACCACGAAACCCCAGGTCACAACCACAATCTGAGATCTCTACCGAACCCGGGGCGGTTCAGGATCTGACCCGGCTGGAGCTGGTCACCGAGGCGGTCCGCGCCATGCTGGAGGAGACAGCCCGCACGGCGGGGCACCTCCTGGCCGGCCTGCTCGACGAGGACTGGGGCCGCCCGGTCCGGCTGGGCAAGAACCCCACCCGCCCGAAGACGAGGATCCTGGCCGCCGGCGAGGACGCCTGCCGCCTGTTGGAACACCTCCACCGGCACGGGCCGAGCTGCCGACCCGGACCGCAGGCCGAGGCGCTGCGATGCGTTGTCGTGCAGAACTACTACCGCGACGCGGCGGGCCGTCTGCGCTGGTGCACCGCCGAGGACGGCGGGCTACCCACTTCCGCTCCCGCGGTCGTCTCGCCTTATGACGTCACGGCTCGTTACGTCCGCCACGGGCACATCATCGCCTGGAAGGGATTCGCCGCCCACCTGACCGAAACATGCGACCCCGGCAGCATCAACGTGATCACGGACGTAGCCACCACCTCGGCCGCCACCAGCGACGCCCAGGTCTTGCCCGGCCTCCACGCTCGCCTGGCACACCGCCAATTGCTGCCCGCCGAGCATCTGGTCGACGGCGGTTACACCTCCCTGATCCATCTGGAGCGGGCCGACCGCGAACACCGTGTCACCGTCAGCGGCCTGCTCACCGTCAACCCCACCCGCCAGCACCGCCAGGGTGAGGGCTTCAGCCGGGACGACTTCCACATCGACTACGAGCGTCGCCAGGTGACCTGCCCGAACGGCCAGGTCAGTGCCGGCTCGCACGGCCCCTACCCGACCTCCGAGCTCGCCGGTGCACCCCTGATCGTCGCGCGATTCCCCCAGGGCCAGTGCCAGCCGTGCTTGAACCGACCCCGCTGCACCAAAGCTTCCGCCAGGAACGTGGGCTTCCCTCCACGAGAGCTCCGCGAGCTGCAGCTCCGCGTCCGAGCCGAGCAGCAGACACTCGAGCGGAAAGCCCGCTACGCGGTCCGCTCCGGCATCGAGGGCACCGTCAACGAGTTCGCCCACGGCCACGGCATGCGCCGCTGCCGCTACCGCAGTCAGCCGAAAGCCCACCTACAGCACGTCCTCACGGCCATCGCCGTGAACATCGAACGCCTCAGCAGCCAAGCAGCAGCGGAGGAAACCCGCGCGCCGAGACTGCCGACCGCCTTCCAGACCTACCTCGACCAGCATCAGATCCCCCGGTCCAAGTCCTGGCGGGCCCTCGGAACCTGATCTCGCTCATCAAGATCACCGACAGAGTCAAGTTAGCATCAACACCGGACTCGTCGTCCCGCACCGCAAACGCCCCGGCCGAGCCCTGCGCCCGGCGAAGAAGAGGGCACGAGGAGGAAATCCCGGATCAGCGCACCCGCCCCCGGGCCTTGAGCGGGGTCGGCGGGACCTCCGGGGCGTCCAGGCGGGCACCGTCGTACCCCTTCACCTCGCCGAAGCGGTCGCCCGTCATCCAGGCCTCCCGCGCCTCGCGGATCTCCTCGTCCGTGCGGCCCACGAAGTTCCACCACATCACGATCTCCTCCTCGAAGGGCTCCCCACCGAGGAGCATCAGGCCCGCGTCCGAGACGGCGCGGAGGGGGAGCTCGGCGCGACCACAGCCCAGGTAGAGCATCGAACCGGGCAGGACGGGCACGCCGTCGACGAAGGCCTCGCCGGACATGGCGAGGACCGCGTATTCGAAGTCGGGCTCCAGGGGCAGCAGGGCCTCGGCGTCCGCGGCGAGGGCGAGGTCGGCGCCGACGAGGGGGGAGTACGCGGTGCCCGGCGAAACGGCGCCGTCGAGCGTTCCGAGGATCACCGTGGCGGCGAGACCGGCCGCGGTGACCAGGGGGAGGTCGGCATGGTGCTGGAAGTGCGGTTCGACGTGGCGGTGGGCGCCGGGAAGCGCGACCCAGAGTTGCGCTCCGTGCAGGAAGCGGGCGTGCGACCGGGGGCTCTCCTCCGAGTGGGAGATCGCGCGGCCCGAGGTCATGAGGCCCAGCTCGCGCGGGCGGATCGTCTGCAGGCTGCCGAGCGAGTCGCGGTGCAGGACTTCCCCCTCGTGGAGCCAGCTGACCGTCTGCAGCCCCATGTGGGGGTGGGGCGGGACCTGCATGCCGGGTTCGTCGGCGATGTCGTCGGGGCCGTAGTGGTCGACGAAGGCCCAGGCGCCGACCATCCGCCGGCCGAGGTTCGGGAGCAGCCTGCGGACCTCGGTCGACTCCCCGAGCCGGACGTGACGGGGGCTGAGGAGCTCCCGCACCGGCTCGGCGACGACGAAGCCCCGGCCGCCGCACACGGTCAGCGCGGCCTGACGATCAAGATTGCTCATGAGGCTCAACCCATTCTTAGTGGAATGTTCAACAGGATGGTGGTGTTGACCCGGTCGACCACCTCACAGGGTGGCAGATCAGGGGCTCCGGAAAGGCTGGGCAAGTGAGCGACACGTACTACGAGTTCGGAACGGCCGGAGAGCGCTGGGACCGGGCCCGGCTCTTCTTCGAGGCGAAGGAGTACGGAACCGCCGTCCGCATCCTCCGCGGCCTCGTCGCCGAGCACCCGGACCAGACGGCCCAACGGCTCCTCCTGGCCAGGGCCTACTACCACTCCGCCCAGCTGTCCCGCGCCGAGGGCGAGCTGCGCACGATCCTGGAGCGCGACCCGGTCGAGCACTACGCCCGGTTGATGCTCGGACGCACCCTGGAGCGCCAGGGCCGTGCCGACGAGGCCGCACCGCACCTGCGGATGGCCGCGGCCATGGCGGGCGAGGTGCCCTCCTGACGCGGCCCTGACCCTCCTCACGCAGATCTGATACCCCCGCACGGTATCTTCACGGCGGAGGTCATGACTGTGCGCACACACCGGGCGGGACGCCGTGGGCGAGCAGGGGGTGCGGTGGCGCACCTCCTGCTCGTGGCCGTGCTCGCGCTCGGGGTGTTCCTGATGCACTCCGTCGGTCACCCCGAGGGCTCGGGCGGGAACACGAGCGGCGCTTCCGCCCCTCATCACGGCACTCCCCGGATCGCTGCGGAGCACGTCTCCGCAGTACACGGCCAGGGGAGCGCCGACACCCGGCACGAGCCGGGCACGGGCACGGACCTGACCGTGCTGTGCGTGGCCGTGCTCGGCTCCTGGCTGCTGGCCGGCCTCGTCAGGGCGGCGCTCCGGCGCCGTCCCGACCGGCTCGCCCTGCTCCTCGCACGGTTCCGGCCCCCGCTCGGCCCGCACGCTCCGCCGCTCCGCCCCCTGCACCTCGCCCGCTCGTCCGTCCTGCGGATCTAGACCGTACCGCCGTCACAGGCCGCCCCCCGGCCGCCCGTACCCCCACCCGGTCAGTCCTTTCCGTACGCACGAACACCACACGAGGTACCTCTGCCATGCGTGCCCCCATCCGTCCCACCACCCGTCGGCTCGCCCTCGTCGGCGCCGTCACCGGAGCGGCTTTCCTCCTCGCCGCCTGCGGCACCGACGACGACACCGCGCGAAGGAACGACGGCCGCACCTCCGCCGCCTCTCCGGACGTGGCCGCCTCCCCGAACGCAGCAGCTTCCCCCGAGACCGTCGCCGGCGGCGCCGCCGCACCCGGCGCCTTCAACGACGCGGACGTCATGTTCGCGCAGATGATGATCCCCCACCACGAGCAGGCCCTGGAGATGGCGAGGCTCGCCGACGGCCGGGCCTCGGACCCCGAGGTCAAGAAACTGGTGGCGGCGATCGAACGGGCCCAGGACCCGGAGATCCAGAAGATGAAGGCCTGGTTGAAGGGCTGGGGTGCCCCCGGGGCCGCCGAGCACGGCTCCGGACACGGCATGGCCGGGATGATGTCCGCGCAGGACATGGAGCGCCTGGCCGCAGCCGAGGGCGAGGCCTTCGACCGCGCGTTCGCCGAGCTGATGACCGCCCACCACGACGGAGCCGTCGCCATGGCGAAGGACGAGCTGCGGAAGGGTCTCAACCCCACGGCCAAGGAGCTCGCCGACGACGTCGTCCGGACGCAGTCCGCTGAAATCGGGCAACTGCGGACCATCCTCGACCGGCTCTGACAGCTCCCCGTCACCCCGCACGTCGCGGCGCGTCCCCGTGGGGGGACGAGCCGCCGTGCCCTCCCCCGCCCCCTCGGCGAAGGAACCATGAACACGACCTCTTCCGGCCGCCGCCCGGCCGCCTCCATCGGCGCTGCCCTCGGCGCCGTCGTCCTTGCCCTGGCCCTCGGCGCCTGCTCCTCCGGGAACACCGTCGACGGAGCCGGATCCGACCCGGTCCTCAGCCACGTCCACGGCCTAGGACTGCACGACGACACCCTCTACGTCGCCACCCACCAGGGGCTCCACACCCCGGACCCCGAAGGCAGGCCGACCCCGGTCGGTGACCGGCGCGACGACTTCATGGGCTTCACGGTCACCGATGCGGGCGCCTTCCTCGCGAGCGGACACCCTGCGCCCGGCAGCGACGGACCCGCCGACCTCAGACTCATCGCCTCCACGGACTCCGGCCTCAGCTGGCAGGAGAAGTCGCTCGCGGGGAAGGTCGACTTCCATGCCCTCGACACCGCGTCCGACTCCACCGTCTACGGCTACGACAGCGCCGCCGGCCTCCTGCGGGTGAGCTCCGACGGGGTCGCCTGGGAGGACCGCGCGACCCTGCGCGCACTCGACATCGCGGTCTCCCCCGACGCGCCGGGGACCGTCCTCGCCACCACCGAGACCGGCGTGGTCCGCTCCACGGACGGTGGCCGGACCTTCGGGGCGGCTTCCGGTCCGGTCCTGGCGTACGTCTCCTGGGGGACTGCTGACGCTCCGTTCGGCATCGACCCGAGCGGCGTCCTCTTCCGCGGCTCCTCCGACGGCACCGCCTGGGAGAGGGTCGGTGCCGTGCCGGGCGGAGCTCCGCAGGCGCTCACCGCCGTGGACGGCAGCCGGCTGTTCGTCGCCACCCAGGACGGGGTGTACGAGTCACGGGACGGGGGCCGTGGCTTCGACCGGCGCATGGCGGTGGAGCCCGGGAACGACGGCCACTGAGCAGCGAGGCCTTCCGCCCGCCCGGGGAGCGGGCGGAAGGCCCCGTCCGTCACGCGCCGCCGCGCCGCTCGACGACCACCTCCCCACCGACCACCACCGTCTCCGCGACCGTGCCCGGGATCTCCTCGGGGTCCACGCGGAGGATGTCGCGGGAGAGGACGACGAAGTCGGCGAGCTTCCCCACCGTCAACGACCCCCGCTCGTGTTCGAGGAAGTTGGCGTGGGCGGAGCCCATCGTGTAGCCCTCGACGGCGGTGGCGACGTCGATCGTCTCGCCCGGCGTCCAGGGCTCGCCGCCTCCGGGCGGACGGCGGGTGACGGCTGCGTGGATGCCGACCATGGGGTCCATCTCGGCGACGTTCCAGTCGCTGGAGAGCGCGAGGACCGCTCCTGCCGCGTGCAGGCTGCGCAGCGGCCAGGCCTTGTGCCAGCGTTCCGGACCGACGTTCTCGGCCCAGTCCCGGCCGGGGCCCGCGATGTCCGGGGCTGCGTGTCGGGGCTGCATGCAGGCGACGACTCCGAGGGCGGCGAAGCGCGGGGTGTCGGCGGGGTCGAGGCATTCGACGTGGACGATCTGGTGGCGCGCGTCGCGGGGCCCGTTGACGGCGCGCGCCCGTTCCACGGCGTCCAACACGGTGCGGATGCCGCGGTCGCCGGTGGCGTGGACGAAGCACTGGAAGCCGCGCGCGTCGAGTCGGGTGAGCAGCTCGGCGAACTCCTCGGCCGGATAGAAGGTGTCGCCCCGGTGGTGGGAGCAGCCGGCGTACGGTTCCAGGAGCGCGGCGGTACGGGGCTCGACGACGTCGTCGATGTACAGCTTGAGCGGACCGACCCGGAACCGGTCGTCGGCGTACCGGGCTGCCGCGGCCCGGAAGGCGTCGAGGTCCGCGGTGGTGGTGCCGCGAGGGTGGAAGAGTGCGGCAACGATCCGGGAACGCAGTCGGCCCTCGGCGCGGGCGCGCTCGAAGAGGGCGAGGTCGTCGAGGGAGTTCTGCGGCTCGACGACGGTGGTGATGCCGTAGCCGATGGCGTCGTCCAGGCTCTTGGCGAGCCGTGCGTACTGGCGGTCCGGCGAGGCCCAGGGCAGGCCGAGCGCGCGCAGGGCGCGATGGCCTTCGCGGGAGAGGCCCTTGACGGCGAAGTCCTTGACGAAGCCGGTGGGTTCGCCGGTGGCCGGATCGGTGACGGCCCGCCCGAAGGGGAGGTCGGTGTGGTGGCGGTCGATGCCGAGGCGGCGGAGGGCGGCGGTGTTGAGCCAGGCGGTGTGGACGTCGTAGCTGAGGACGAGGGCGGGGGTGTCACCGGTGGCCGGGTCCAGGTCGGCGGCGGTGGGCATCCGCCCCTCGGGGACGGCCGAGTAGTCGAAGGCCTCGGCTTCGATCCACTCAGCGTCCGGATGGGCGGCGTGCCAGGTGCGGATGCGCCGGTGGATCTCGTCGAGGTCGCCGGCGCCGGCGAGTTGGACGCAGGCGTCGTCGGAGCCGAGGCGGACGTGGTTGTGGGCATCGACGAAACCGGGCAGGACGAGGCGCCCGGCGGCGTCCAGGACCCGCGTGTCGGGTCCGGTCCAGGCGTCGGCTCCGGCATCGGAGCCGACCCAGGCGATGCGACCGGCACGGACGGCGAGGGCCTGGGCCTCCGGAAGCCCGGGGTCGACGGTGTGGATGCGGGCCCCGGTGAGGACGAGGTCGGCGGGGGCGGTGCGGTTCATGGGGTGTGGCTCCGTGTCGTACGGGTGGTGGTGGGGCGGGCCGGGGCACCGATCGGGAGCGTGGCCGTGCGTGCCGAGGCACGGGAGCGCGCCCCGTGCAGGGCGGGTGGCGGGCGTTCAGGAGGTGGCCGGGGTGACCCGGCCGCGGGCGAGGAACACATAGGTGAGGGCGGAGACGACCGAGCCGAGCAGGGTGAGGTCCGCGCCGCCGAGCGGAGCGACGAGCGGACCGGTCCACAGTTCGGAGTCGCAGGTCAGCGCCGAGAAGAGCAGTCCGGTGAGGAGTGCGGCCGTGCCGGCCGGGTGCCAGCCGGACCGGTACCAGTAGGCGCCGCTTCCGTCGGCGTGCAGCGCATCGGTGTCGTAGGTGCAGCGGCGGAGCACCATGTCGGCGAGGAAGACCCCGCCCCAGGGGGCGAAGACGATGATCAGGAGGGAGAGGAAGGAGAGGAGCGAGGTGGTGAAGTCGGCGAGGAAGAGGGCGCCCAGGGAGCCCGCCGCGGTGACGGCCGCGCTGATGACGATGGCGCGGGCCCGGGTCCAGGGGATGCCGAGGACCTGGAGGTTCAGGCTCGACGAGTAGAGCGTGATGATCGAGTTGGTGACGGAGCCGCCGAGGACCAGCGCGAGGAAGAGGGGCTGGAACCAGCCGGGGAGGAGGCTCTCGGTGCCCGCGACGGCGTCGGTCATGTCGACCTGGGTCGCTGCGGCGACTCCGGCGACGCCGAGGGCCACGGAGGAGAGGAAGCCACCGAGGGCGCCGCTCCAGGTGACGGCTCTGAGGCGGGTGGTGCGGGGGAGGTAGCGGGTGTAGTCGGCGGGCATCGGGAGGTAGGAGAAGGGGCCGGCGAGCATGACGACGAAGGCGAGGCTCCAGCCCGAGGCTCCGGGTGCGGCGGCGGGGGCTGAGGTGTCGGCGCCGGGCAACAGCAGGACGAGGAGGGCGGCGAAGCCCGCGGCGAGGACGTAGGCCATCCAGCGTTCGGCGAACTGCACGGTGGCGTGGCCCCAGAGGGCGACGGCGAAGGTCAGGGCGAGGGTGACGACGAGGGCGAGGGCCCGGGCTGCGTGTCCGCCGTTCCAGCCGAGGTCGGCGAAGAAGGCTTCGAGCGCCAGGGTGCCCACCACGGTGTTGACGATGGTGTAGCCGATGCTGACGATCCAGTTGAGGAGGCCGGCGGGCCAGTTGCCGCGGCGCCCGAAGGCCGCGCGGGAGATGACGAGGGTGGCGGTGCCGGTGCGGACTCCGCTGAGCCCTGCGGCGCCGATGACCAGGAAGGCGAGGCCGCCCACCACCACGACGGCGGTGGCCTGCCAGAAGGAGAGCCCGAAGGCGACGGCGAGGGCGCCGTTGATGACGTAGGTGAAGGTGAGGTTCGAGCCGAACCAGAGCCAGAAGACGTCCTTGGCGTCACCGTGCCGCTCGGCATCGGGGATCGGGTCGATGCCGTGCTCCTCGACCTGGAAGACCTCGTCGGTCGCCGTTCGGTCCGTGGTCACGGGCGCCGTGTCGCGTGCGAGCACACCGCACTCCTCTCGTGGAGAAAAATTTGAATGACGTTCTAAGTTTTAGAACGTCATTCAAGATGCGGGGTGGGTTCGGGGCGCGTCAAGACCCGAGGAGGGTGCGGTTAAGGTCGATCCCGCAGACGGCGGAGTCGCGGCGCGCGCGACGCACAGGACGGGGACGACGGCAGTGGCAGGCTCAACACGACGGAGGGACGGGAACGTCACCCAGGAGCGGATGCTCGAAGAGGCCATGGCGGCGATCGCCGAGGACGGCCTCGCGTCCCTCACCATGGCGGCGCTCGCCGAGCGGCTCGGGACGAGCGGCGGCCACATCCTCTACTACTTCGGCAGCAAGGACCTCCTGCTGCTGGCGGCCCTCCGGTGGAGCGAGGCGGCACTGGCCGAGGAACGACGCGCGCTCCTCGGCCGACGCACCACGGCCGAGCGCAAGCTCGACCTCTTCCTCCGGCTCTACCTTCCGCGCGGGCCCCGCGACCCGCGTTGGACGCTGTGGATCGAGCTCTGGGCCCGCACGCCCGGCAACGCAGGGCTCCGCGAGGCCCAGGTGGAACTCGACGCGGCCTGGCAGGCGGACCTGGAGGCCCTCCTGGCGGCGGGGGTGGCACGCCGGCGCTTCGCCCCGCTCGACGCGGGTGCCCGCGCCTCCGAACTCCTGGCCCTGCTGGACGGGTTGAGCACTCGGGTGGTCCTGGGACAGGAGCCGGGCCGGGACGCCCGGCCGGCCCTGGAGGTCGCGCGCTCGGCGGCCCGCGCGCTGGTCCCCCCGTACCCGGGCGAGGGCGGCGGGCCCGCCCGCAACGCCGCCGGGTGACCCGGCATCAGCCCCGGTACGCCTCCAGGAGGCGCAGCCACGCCTCGCTCAGCGTCGGATACGCGGGAACGGCGTGCCAGAGCCTGGCGATCGGAACCTCCCCCGCGACGGCGACCGTCGCCGAGTGGAGGAGCTCTCCGATGCCGGGCCCGACGAAGGCGGCACCGAGGACCACCTCCCGGTCGAGGTCGACGACCATGCGCGCGTGCCCCCGGTAGCCCTGGGCGTACAGGTCCGCGCCCGCGACCTGCCGCAGGTCGACGTCGACGGCCCGCACCCGGTGGCCCGCGCGTTCCGCCGCGGCGAGGGTGAGCCCCACGGCAGCCGCTTCGGGGTCGCTGAACACGACCTGCGGCAGGGCGGCGCGGTCGGCCGTGGCCGCGTGCGCACCCCACCGCCCGGTGTCCGCAGGGGCATCGCCGTGTGCGCGGGCGGCGATCGCAGCACCCGCGATGCGGGCCTGGTACTTGCCCTGGTGCGTCATGAGCGCACGGTGGTTGACGTCCCCGACGGCATAGAGCCAGTCGCTGCCGGTGACCCGCAGACTGTCGTCGACGTCGAGCCAAGAGCCGGGCGTCAGGCCGACGGTCTCCAGGCCGACGTCTTCGGTGCGCGGCCTGCGACCGGTCGCGAAGAGGACCTCGTCGCCCTCGACGTGGTCACCGCCCTCCAGCACCACGGTGACCGGTCCGGTGCCCCCGTCGCGCACCACGGCACTCACCGAGACTCCCGTGCGGACGTCCGCCCCGCGCAGGGCGAGCGCATCCGCCACGTGCTCGCCGAGGAACGGCTCCATGCGCGGCAGGAGTCCCCGGCCCCGCACCAGCAGGGTCACCTTCGCCCCGAGGGCCTGCCACGCGGTGGCCATCTCCACGCCGACCACTCCGCCGCCGACCACGACGAGCCGCTCGGGCACCCGATCGGAGCTGGTCGCCTCACGGCTGGTCCACGGGTGCGCCTCCGGCAGCCCCGGAAGTTCGGGAAGGAGGGCGCGGGTGCCGGTGCAGAGGGCGACCGCGTGACGGGCCGTGAGCAGGTGGAGCTCCCCCTCGGGGCCCGCCACCTCGACCCGGCGCGGCCCCCGGAGCCGGCCGTGGCCACGGAACACCCGGACCCCGATCGAGTCCAGCCAGTCGACCTGACCGTCGTCCTTCCAGTTCCCGACGACGGAGTCCCGGTGTGCGAAGACCTCCATCGCGTCCAAGGGGCCGTACACCGCCTTCCGCAGTCCGGCGACCTTCCGCGCGTCGGAACGGGCCAGGACGGGACGGAGGAGCGCCTTGCTGGGCATGCACGCCCAGTACGAGCACTCACCGCCGATCAACTCGCCCTCGACGATCGCCGCGCTGAGACCGGCTGCCCGCACCCGGTCGACGACGTTCTCGCCGACCGGGCCCGCGCCGATCACGACCACGTCGTAGGCGTGCTCCTCTTCCACCATGCGTGTCATGGCTCCCAGTCTGGTGGGAGCGGTTCGGAATAGCGCGGCTCGATACGCCGTTGTGCCGGACGAGTCCCCAGGGAACCGTGAGGACCACCACCAGGAGACCCGAAAGGTAGGCAGCATGAGCACCGTAGAGCTCACCAAGGACAACTTCGACGAGATCGTGAGCGAGAACGAGTTCGTCCTCATCGACTTCTGGGCTTCGTGGTGCGGTCCCTGCCGTCAGTTCGCACCGGTCTTCGAGGCGGCTTCCGAGCGCCACCAGGACCTCGTCTTCGCCAAGGTGGACACCGAGGCGCAGCAGGAGCTCGCGGCGGCGTTCGAGATCCGCTCGATCCCGACCCTGATGATCGTCCGCGACAAGGTGGCCGTGTTCGCGCAGCCCGGCGCACTGCCGGAGGTGGCGCTGGAAGACGTCATCGGTCAGGCGCGGAAGCTGGACATGGACGAGGTCCGCAAGTCCATCGCGGACGCCCAGGCGAAGTGAGTCGCGCCGCGTGGGGTGCGGGAGGCCTTCCCGCACCCCACGCGCGCGCCGTGGGACGCCGATCGTCCGGAGTCAGCGCTCCAGGACCAGCGCGAGGCCCTGGCCGACGCCGATGCAGAGCGCGGCGAGGCCCGTACCGGAACCCGCCGCCGCGAGCTGGTGGGCCACCGAACCCGCCAGGCGGGCGCCGGAGGCCCCCAGGGGGTGGCCGATCGCAACGGCTCCGCCGCGCGGGTTGACGATCGCGGGGTCGAGTTCCGGCCATTCGGCGAGACAGCCGAGGGATTGTGCGGCAAAGGCCTCGTTGAGCTCGAAGGTCGTGAGGTCCGCGAAGGAGCGTCCGGCCTTCCCCAGCGCCCGACGGACGGCCTCCACCGGGCCGAGGCCGAAGAGCTGGGGCTCGATGCCGGTGACGGCGGAGGTGCGGATCCGGGCGAGCGGCTCCCGGCCGGTCTCCTGCAGCCCGTCCTCGTCCACGAGGAGCAGCGCCGCCGCACCGTCGTTGAGCGGCGAGGAGTTGCCCGCCGTGACGGTGCCGCCTTCGGGGCGGAAGGAGGGCTTGAGCTTGGCGAGGGCCTCCATCGACGTGGTGTCGCGGATGCACTCGTCACGGGCGAGGTCCACGCCCGGGTAGGGGACGACCTCGTCGTCGTGGAGGCCCTTCGCCCAGGCCTCGGCCGCCTTGCGGTGGCTGGCGAGGGCGAAGGCGTCCTGCTGCTCCCGGGTGATGCCGTGCTTGTCGGCGACGAGTTCCGCGCCCTCCCCCAGGGACACCGTCCACTCGGCGGGCATCCGCGGGTTCGTCATGCGCCAGCCGAGGGTCGTGGAGTGGAGCTGCTGGTGACCTGCGGGGAAGGCCCGCTCCGGCTTCTGCAGGACCCAGGGGGCACGGGACATCGACTCGACGCCGCCCGCGATCGCCACGGAGGCGTCGCCGAGCGCGATGGCGCGGGCGGCCTGGATCACGGCTTCGAGACCGGAGCCGCAGAGGCGGTTGACGGTGACTCCGGGAACGCTGACGGGCAGCCCGGCGAGCAGGACCGCCATCCGTGCGACGTCGCGGTTGTCCTCGCCCGCGCCGTTCGCGTCGCCGAAGTAGACGTCGTCCACCCGTGCGGGGTCGAGCGCGGGCGAGCGGTCGACGAGCGCCCGGACGACGTGGGCCGCGAGGTCGTCGGGGCGCACCGGGGCGAGGGCACCCCCGAACTTCCCGATCGGGGTGCGGACGGCGTCGACGATGTAGACGTCGCGGATGCTCATCGGTTCTCTCCCACGTGACCTGCGGAACGACACTGTTCGCCGGGCGAGACAATCTTCACCCGGATGCGCGCGCAGGGTCTCTCCCGACGGCCCGTCGTGTCAACGGGCCGTTTCGGAACGCTCGGGAGGATGCGGGAGGTACCGGGCGGTCATCCCTGCGCCACGGGACGGACGAGTGCCGTGAGGCCGTAGTCGAGTTCGCGGCCGTCGACGAGCAGCGCCTCGACCGTGAGCGTCCCGGGATCGACGTCGGCCCGGATGCCGTGTCCTTCGTAGATCGGATAGCCCGACTCCCCGTGCCGCCCGGTGGCCTCGACGACGGCCGAACGGACGGCGCTGTCCGCGACGGAGGCCCCGCCCCGGTCCTCGACGTGCTCGGGCACCAACAGGATCTCGAACCGCTTCGGAACTGTGCTCATGCACCGAAACTAAGCGTTCACCGGAACTCTCGCCGGACGGCACCGGCCGCGGGGAGGAAGTGGACGACCAGCGGGGCCGCCGTCCGGTCCGAGCGCTCCGGGGCGCCGCCGGCCGGCGGCGTCCCGGAGCGGGACGTCCCGTCGCACGGGGGTCCCGCACTCAGCTCGATTCCCGGCGGACGACCCGCGAGTCCAGCAGGTCCCGGCTGACGGGCGCCGCGCCCGGGTCACGGACGGCGCGGTCGACCAGCTCTGCGAGTTCGCCGCCGAGCACCATGTCGACCCGCACGGTGCTGAGCCGGGGTCGCAGCAGCCGGCCGAGGAGCAGGTCGTCGGCGCCGACGACGGCGGTCCCCTCCGGCACCGCGACCCCGGCGTCCTGGAGGGCCCGCATGAGCAGCATCGCGTACTCGTCGTTGTAGCCGAAGACGCCGTCGAGTCCGAGTTCGCCCCATCGTGCGGCCAGGGCGGACGCCGACTCCTCCTCGTACCGCAGGGGCAGGGGCACGATGCTCGCCCCGGTGCCCCGGGCCGCTCGGCGGGCGCCGTCGAGCCGGGGCCCGGAGAACATGGCGAGCCCCGGCTCCTCCGGGATGACCACGCCGATCCGGCGCCGCCCGGTTTCCAGGAGGTGCGCGGTCGCCACCTCGCCGACCCGTCCCTGGTCCATGACCAGCGCATGGGTGCCCTCGACGCGCTGGGTGCCGAGGGTGATCACGGCCCGGGCCCCGGAGCGCTTCAGGATCTCGACGCCCTGCCCGGTGAGCTCCACCTCGCCGAGCGAGACGACGGCCACCGGGCGCAGCTCGGCCCAGGCACGGGCCGCTTCCTCCGCCTCCAGGCCGACGCTGCCGTACTGGACCACCGTGTAGTCGAGGCGGCGCAGCGCCCACTGGAAGTCGTTGAAGAACCGGCTGTAGAGCGGTCCGACCGGGACGTGGGAGGTCGGTAGCAAGACCATGCGGCTGTGTCCCGCGCGCAGGCTGCGGGCGGCGGCGTGGGGCACGTAGCCGAGTTCCTCGGCGGCCTCGCGCACCCGGCGCCGGGTGGGTTCGCTGATGCGGACGGCCGACGTGTTGTTCAGGACGTACGAGACGGTGGCCCGGGACACGCCGGCGAGGCGCGCGACGTCGGCACTGGTCGGGACCGTGTGCCGGGAGGGGCGCTCGGGGGACTCTTCGGTTGGTTGGCTCATCGGTCCGGCATCTTTCCAGAACGATCCGGCCCTGGGTCTGGCGGATGGCCGGATAGGGGTGCTAGACAATGCTCACACGTGCCACTGACACGTGTAACCATATGAGTCGCATCCACTCTCGCCCCGCCAGGCGATCTCCCCCAGGAGGGCAACCATGGCCCTTTCCTCCCCCGGCCCCGACGCTCCCGGATCCGCCGCCACCCCGCACGCCACCGGCCCCCGCGCACCGGGCGCCCGGCCCACGCGCGGCCTGCTGCCCCTGCTGCTCGCCGGGAACACCGCCATGTACGCGCTGTACGTCGGCGTCCCCGGCATTCTCCTGGCGCTCCAGATCGAGGCCATCGACCCCGCCCACAAGGTGGCGAACTTCGGTCTCGTCTCCGGCGCCTCGGCGATCTTCGCGACCGTCTTCAACCCGGTCGCGGGCGCCCTGTCCGACCGCTCGGGCCGCCGCAACCCCTGGATCCTCGCCGGCGGTCTGCTCGCCCTTCCCGTGATGTTCCTCCTCGGGAGCGTCAACACGATCCTGCTGGTCGCCGTCGCCTGGTGCCTCGGCCAGGCCGTCATGAACGTCTACCAGGCGGCCCTCACCTCCGTGGTGCCGGACCGGATACCCGTGTCCGCACGGGGCAGGGCCTCGGCCGCCGTCGGGCTCGGCCTCCCCGTCGGCTCCACGGTCGGCGCCCTGCTCGGCGCGGCCTTCTCCGAGCACTACCGGACCGGCTACCTCCTCTTCGGCGCGATCATCGCCGCCACCGCCGTGCTGTTCACCGCCTGCGCCCGCGAGGAACGCATGCCCCCGAAGGCCCCGCTGCCCGTCAAGCAGCAGATCGCGGCCTTCGGCGACGCCCTCGGGGACCACGACTTCCGCTGGGCGTTCATCGGGCGTGCCCTGCTCGTCCTCGGTTACTTCTCGGTGGCCGGATTCCAGCTGTACGTCCTGAAGGACCACACCGTCCTGCCGGCCGGACTGAGCCCCGAAGAGGCCGTGGCGATCCTCCTGCCGGTCGGCTCGATCGCCATGGTGGTCTCCACCGTGCTCGGCGGCTGGCTCTCGGACCGGTTCGACCGGCGCAAGCTCTTCGTCGGTGCTTCCGCCGCACTGGCCGCCGTGGCCCTGCTCATCCCCGCCGTGTCCACCAGTTGGACCGCCATGCTGGCCTTCGCCGCCGTCAACGGCCTCGGCTTCGGCTGCTACATGGCCGTCGACACCGCCCTGGTCACCATGGTGCTGCCCCGGGCCGAGGACGCGGCCCGCGACATGGGCGTCCTCAACGTCGCCAACGCGGGCCCCCAGATCATCGCCCCCTTCGCGGCTTCGCTCGTGGTCTCGGCGAGTGGCGGATACACGGCGCTCTTCCTGGTGGCGGCCGTACTGTCGGTGCTCGGCGCGCTGGCGGTGCGCCCCATCCGCAGCGTGCGCTGACTCCCGTCGGCGCCCGCCGAGCACCGAAGGAGAGACGGCTCCGTGCGCCTGCACACCACGACCTGGGGATCCGGGAACCGGACGGCCCTGCTCGTCCACGGCCTGATGGCCGACCACCGCACCTGGCGGCGGGTCGGCCCGGCGCTGGCCGCACACGGCTACCGGGTGATCGCCGTGGACCTGCGGGGACACGGGGCGAGCGCCCGGGCCGCGGGCCCGGAGGCCTACCGGCCCGAAGACCATGCCGACGACCTGGTCGAAAACCTCCCGGTCGGAGCGGAGTTGGCGATCGGACACTCACTCGGCGGGCTCGTCCTCTCCCAGGCGGTGGAGCGTCTGCGCCCCTCCCGTGCGGTGTACTCGGACCCGGCCTGGCACCTTGCGGCCGGCCCCTGCGGCTACCGCCCGGAGCTCTTCACCAGGGGGAAGACGCTGACCCCCGAGCAGGTCAAGGGCTTCAATCCGCATTGGTCGGACGAGGAACTCGACCTCGAAATGGCATCGGTGCGGGACTGGGACGAACGGACGGCACACGGGCTGGCTCCGTGCGTGGGGGTCGACCTCTGGCCGTCCCGGCCCGCCGTCCCCTCCCTCGTCGCCCTCGCCGACCCGAGCTCCCTGGTACGGCCGGAGCACGCCCTGATGCTGACGGAGCGCGGCTTCGAGCTCCGTACGGTGAAGGGGGCCGGGCACACCATCCACCGGGACGACTTCGACGGCTTCATGTCCGTGCTGGAGGGCTGGATCTGACGGCCCCGCACCCGACCGGCCCACAGGCGCCCCGCGGCGACGGACGGAACGCCGGGGGCCTCCCCGTCCTTCGTCGAGGCGTTGCTGCGTGCCGCCGTCGGCGGTCCTCGGCGCCCGGGCAACCATTCCGGCCCGGCGGGGGTCCTCCCCACCGGTCCCGCTCGGGGCCGGTGACGTGGGGGGAGCTCCGTGAGGGTCGGCAGGGCAGCGAAGGGCGTCGGTGACTTCCTCGTCAGAACGGTCGGAGAAATCGTCGGCGAGCTGCTCCTCAGGCTGCTCGCCTGCGTTCTGCTCGGCTGCCTGACCCTGATAGCCCACCTGAGCTGGTCCTTCAGTCCACGCTTCACCATCGCGGGGGCCGGGCTGCTCGGCCTCGCCCTCGCGCACGGCGCCTGGCAGACCTTCCGCACTCCCGCGAAGGGGCGCCACCGGGGCCTTGCCTCGCTGACCGCCGTCGGTTTCACCGCGACCGCCGTGACGGCCGCCTTCCTGCTGCTCTACGCCACGGAGTGCAACTGCCTGTGGTGAGCCCCTTCGATCCGGTCCCTCAAGACCGGGGCCGGTCGTCCGGTCGGGCAACGACGGTGACGGCGGCTCCGCCCGCCTCCCGCGGGGCCCCGGAGGTGCGGGGAGCGCTCGGAGCCGTGCGGGCCGCGGCCCGGAACGAGGAGGCGCGGCCGACACCCCACCGCAGGCGCCGGGCCCACGACCACGGCGGTGCGGGCCCGGTCGCAGGATCCGTCGGGTCACCCGGTGGGGGTCTCGGTCGTGGCCTCAGTTGTGGCCGAACTTCCGCTCCTTGCGGTGGGACGCGTGCTCGACGAGCGGCATCGACGACTCCCTCGCAGGGGTCGGTGCGCCCTTCTCCTTCGCGGTTGCGTCGCTGCGGTGCTCATGACCGCCGGTACGGGCTCCCCGGTTCGTGCGGGTCTGTTTCTTGCCCACGATCATGCCTCCCGTGAGGGGTTTCGGACGGTGGTCCGCATCCCTTCAGCCTGGCACGGGGGCAAGCGGGGCGCACGTCAGGCGATCAGCCGAGGACGCGCTGGAAGGCGGCCAAGGTCGGAGTGCCGGAGGCACGGTCCAGGACCGCGAAGACGACCTCCTCGAAGTGCCCGGCGAAGCGTCCGTCACCGGTGAGGAGGGTCTTGAAGGCGCCGGCGACCTGCGCCGGGTCGTTGCGGAAGACTCCGCAGCCCCAGGCTCCGAGGACGAGGCGGCGGTACCCGGCTGCGGCAGCCGTCTCCAGGACGCGTTCGGCCCGGGAGGCGAGGGCGGCCGACAGGCGGCCAGCGAGCTCGGGGGCGTTGCGGCGGACCGCGCCCGCGTTGGGTGCGGGTGAGGTGAGGAAGCCGACCGTGAAGGGCTCGGCCAGCAGCGCGCCCCGGTCGTTGCGGAAGACCGGGACCCGGGGCGAGTGGATGACCCGGTCGGTGTAGAGGGCGTCCCGCTGGGCCCGGTGGTGGTCGTAGTACTCACGAGCCCGCAGCAGGGTGGCGTAGAGGGCGGAGGAGCGGCAGAGCGCCTCCTCCTGGGCTTGGGCGCCGTTGAGGTAGCCGCCGCCGGGGTTGCGGGCCGATGCGAAGTTCAGGACGGCCACCGGACGGTCGGCATCGGCGGTGGTCATGCGGCGGGCCGCGGCCAGGCTGCTTTCGGGGGTGACCGTGAGGACCGCCGTGCGGTCGGTGTCCGGGGTGACCGGGACGGGCTCGGGGCCGTGGAGGCGGGTTCCGGACAGGGCTGCGGCCAGATCGTCGGCGAGGGAGACCGGGCGGCCGTCGGGGGCGCGGTAGCGTCCCGCGGCGACGATCTCTTCGGTCTGTCGGGCGAGCTCTCGCAGGCGTGCACTCATGGGATCAGCATGATCGTTTCGCCCCAATGGGCGCAAAGGGGTTTTCGTGGCCCGCCGTGCTGCCGGGGTTTTTCGGACGAGCGGAGGCACAGGGGGCGCGTGGGGGACGTGCAAGGCGCTCTTGCACGCCGCTCGGCGGTGGCTTTAGGTGGTAGCAGCGGCTCACCGGAGCGGGCCCCCGCGGCCCGGAGGACCAGGAGGTGCACGGATGTCGCCGACCGGCGTACCACGGGGCGACCCCGCTCTCACCGAGGCGGAGGCGGAGGACCTCCTGCGCTGCATCTGCTTCAAGACCGGTCCGCCCCGTACCGTGGGGGCGGAGCTGGAGTGGCTCGTGCACGAACGGGGTGACCCCCGTCTCCCCGTGCGGCCGGGCAAGCTCGCGGCTGCGCTCGACACCGTGCGGTCGCTCCCCCTGGTGTCGGCCCTCACCTTCGAACCCGGCGGGCAGCTCGAGCTCAGCTCGCGCCCGGCCGGATCGCTCATGGAGTGCCTGGACTCCCTCGCCGCCGATCTGACGGCGGTGCGGGCGGCACTCGTCCCGCTCGGCCTCACCTTGAGCGGATACGGAGTGGACCCCTGGCACGCGCCGCGCAGCCGGGTCCTGCACGAGCCCCGTTACGACGCGATGGAGGTCGCGCTCGACCGGACCGGGCCGGCCGGACGGGCGATGATGTGCGACTCGGCATCGGTGCAGATCTGCCTGGACGCCGGCCGGGAGGAACCGGGTCCGCTCGGCTATCACCGGCGCTGGCAGCTGGCACACCTGTTGGGCGCGGTGTTGGTGGCCGCGTTCGCCAACTCTCCGGTGCACGGCGGACGCCGGACCGGCTGGCGTTCGACGCGCCAGGCCCTGTGGACGGACCTCGACCCCCGGCGGGCGCTCGCCCCGACGCCCGACGGGGAACCCCGCGCGGAGTGGGCCGCGCACGTCCTGGACACTCCGGTCCTGTGCATACGGGCCGAGGAGGGGCCGTGGGAGGTTCCGGAGGGATTGACCTTCCGGGAGTGGCTGCGCTCGGGCCAGCCCCGTCCGGCCGACGTCGACGACCTGCGCTACCACATGACGACCCTCTTCCCACCGGTACGACCGCGCGGCCACCTGGAGCTGCGGATGGTCGACGCCCAGCCGGGACCCGACGGTTGGATGGTTCCGGTGGCGGTGACGACGGCCGTGTTCGAGGACCCGCACGCGGCGGAGACCGTGTACCGGGTGGTGAAACCGCTGGCCGAGCGGGCCGGAGTGGAACCCGCCCCGCGCAACCGGCTGTGGCGGGCGGCGGCCCGTGACGGCCTCGCGGATCCCGAACTGCACGGCGCAGCCGTGGCCGTGTTCTCCGCCGCGCTCGACGCGCTGCCCCGGATCGGGGCGAGCGAGCGGGTTCGGCGGGCCGTGGCCGCCTTCCACGAACAGTACGTGGTTCCCGGGAGCTGCCCGGCCGACAACCTCCAGGTGGTGACGTCATGAGCGGTACGGGGACGGATGTCGAAGTCGATCCCGAGGCCTTGCGGCGGCGGGCCCTCGACGCCCTCGTCACCGCGCGGGAACGCACGGCCCTGCTCACCTCCTGCGTCGAGGACGCCGAACTCGTCGCACAACACTCGCCCTTGATGTCACCGCTCGTCTGGGACCTGGCGCACATCGGCAATCAGGAGGAGCAGTGGCTGTGGCGGGCGGCCGGGGGTCGTGATGCGCTGCGGCCCGAGATCGACTCGCTCTACGACGCCTTCCAGCACTCCCGCGCCAGCCGCCCGTCGCTGCCGCTGCTCTCACCGGGCGAGGCCCGCGCCTATGCGGCGGACGTACGGCTCCGGATCCTCGACGTGCTCGAACGCACTCCGTTGGAGGGGCGACCGCTGCTCGACGCGGCCTTCGCCTTCGGCATGATCGCCCAGCACGAACAGCAGCACGATGAAACGATGCTGATTACCCATCAGCTGAGGAAGGGGCCGGCGGCCCTGACGGCTCCCCCGCCTCCCGCTCCGGAGTCCGGCCCGCTGCCGACCGAAGTCCTGGTTCCCGGCGGCCCGTTCACGATGGGGACGTCGAGCGAGCCCTGGGCCCTGGACAACGAACGACCTGCGCACCTCCGCGAGGTCTCCGCCTTCCACATCGACACCACCCCCGTCACGAACGGCGCCTACCTGGCCTTCATGGCCGACGGCGGATACGCGGACCGGCGCTGGTGGCGGCCCGAGGGCTGGGCCCAGATCCGGGAGCACGGCATCGCGGCGCCGCTGTTCTGGCGCAGGGACGGCGGACAGTGGCTGCGCCGCAGGTTCGGGGTGACGGAGCCGGTCCCCGCGGAGGAACCCGTCCTGCACGTCAGTTGGTACGAGGCGGACGCCTATGCGCGTTGGGCCGGGCGTCGACTTCCCACGGAGGCCGAATGGGAGAAGGCGGCCCGCCACGACCCGGTGTCCGGACGGTCCCGTCGCTATCCGTGGGGCGATGCCGACCCCGGACCGGACCACGCGAACCTCGGCCAACGGCATCTGCGGCCCGCAGCGGTCGGCAGCTACCCGACGGGCGCCTCGCCGCTCGGCGTACGGCAGTTGATCGGCGACGTGTGGGAGTGGACGGCCAGCGACTTCCTGCCCTACCCGGGTTTCACCGCCTTTCCGTACAAGGAGTACTCAGAGGTGTTCTTCGGCTCGGAGCACAAGGTGCTGCGCGGCGGCTCCTTCGCCGTGGACCCGGTCGCCTGCCGGGGCACCTTCCGCAACTGGGACCTACCGGTGCGGCGACAGATCTTCTCCGGTTTCCGGACGGCGCGCTCCGCGGAGCTCGACTGATGTGCCGCCACATCGCCTACGTGGGCGAACCGGTGGCACTGGGGGAACTGCTCGTCCGACCGGCTCACGCCCTGCTGCGCCAGTCCTGGGAGCCCCGCACCCAGGACAGCGGCGTGGTGAACGCGGACGGCTTCGGGGTCGGCTGGTACGCCGAAGGGGATCCGGTGCCCGCACGCTATCGGCGGGCCGGCCCGATCTGGGGCGACTTCTCCTTCGCGGACCTCGCTCGGGTGGTGCGCTCCGGGGCGTTCCTCGGAGCGGTCCGGGGGGCGACGCTGCCCGGGGCGGACGGAGAGGCCGCTGCGGCACCGTTCACCGCCGGCCCCTGGCTGTTCAGCCACAACGGTTCGGTCGAGAGGTGGTCCGACTCACTGGCGGAGCTCGCCTCCGTGCTGCCGGCACGGGAACTGCTCCGGTTGGAGGCCCGCACCGACTCCGCGTTGCTGTGGGGGCTCGTGCTGCACCGGCTGCGGGCCGGCGACGCGCCGGGGGCGGCACTCGCCGACACCGTGCGGGAGGTCGCCGCCGCAGTCCCCGGGGCCCGGCTCAACCTGCTGCTCACCGATGGTGCGCAGATCGCCGCGACCGCCTGGCGGAACAGCCTCTGGTACCTGTCGGGCCACGACCGCGTGGTCGTGGCCTCCGAACCGTACGACGACGACCCCCGCTGGCGGGAGGTGCCCGAGCGGACGCTCGTCACCGCCGACCGCTCCGACGTCGTCCTCATTCCGCTCAAGGAGCCGTCCGCGTGAGCCCGTTCCAATTGACCCGCACCCTCGCTCCGGACGCCGCCGGCGCCGATCTGCGCGCCGACGTCCTCCACGGCCTGAACCGCTCCCCGAAGGAACTGCCGCCCAAGTGGTTCTACGACGCCCGGGGCAGCGAGCTCTTCGAGGAGATCACCCGGCTGCCCGAGTACTACCCCACTCGTGCGGAGCGGGAGATCCTGGCCGCACGGGCGCCGGAGATCGCCGCAGCGACCGGGGCGAAGACCCTGGTGGAGCTGGGCTCCGGCTCGTCGGAGAAGACGCGGTTCCTGATCGACGCGCTGTTGCCGGGCCTGGTCGCGTACGTCCCCGTGGACGTGAGCGAGTCCGCACTGACCGGGGCGGCCGAGTCGCTGCTGGCCGACCGGCCGGAGCTGTCGGTGCACGCGCTCGTCGCCGACTTCACGCGGGGGTTGGCGCTGCCGGGGTCCCCCGGGCCGCGCCTGGTGGCCTTCCTCGGCGGAACGATCGGCAACCTGCTGCCCACCGAGCGACGGGCCTTCCTGCATTCGGTCCGCGCCATGCTCGCACCGGGCGACGCACTGCTGCTCGGCACGGACCTGGTGAAGGACGAGGCGACGCTCGTGGCCGCGTACGACGACTCGGCCGGGGTGACGGCGGCCTTCAACAAGAACGTGCTGTCGGTGATCGACCGGGAACTGGGGGCGGACGCCGATCCGACCGACTTCGAGCACGTGGCGGTGTGGGACGCCGAGCGGGAGTGGATCGAGATGCGGCTGCGCGCCCGCCGCGCTCTGACCGTGAAGATCCCGGAACTGGACCTCGTGGTGCCGTTCGCGGCGGGCGAGGAGATGCGGACGGAGGTGTCGGCGAAGTTCCGTCAGGAGGGCGTGCGGGAGGAACTGGCAGCCGCGGGCCTGGAGCTGTCCCGTTGGTGGACGGACAGCGGGGGCAGGTTCGCGCTCTCCCTGGCGACGGCCCGCTGAGCGACATCGAGGTGGGCAACGGCCTGCTGCGCCGCGGCGGCCAGGGCACGGCGGTCCGGGTACCGGCCGCTCGGGAGGGGAGCCGCCGTTCGAACGGTGGCGACGACCCGCCGCGTGGTCACGACCCGCCACAGGGACGCACCCAGCGGGTCGTCCCCGACGTACGCGGCCGCCCCGGTGGGCCGGTAGTCGATCCGTAGCGGCAGGACGGCGCAGCCGGCGTCGAGGGCCGACTGGAACGCGGCCGGGCGGAAGCGTCCCCGGGCCCGGCCGCACCAGGTCGAGCCCTCGGGGAAGACGACCACCCGGCCGCCCCGGGAGAGTGCTCCGGTGATGTCCCGCACGGTGCCGGGCAGGGCCTTGAGCCGGTCGCGGTCGACGAAGACGGTGCCGCCGAGTGCGGCCAGCGGCCCCAGGACGGGCCAGCTCCGGACCTCCGTCTTGGCGACCATCCGTCCGGGCAGGACGGCGGCGACGATCGGTATGTCGAGCCAGGACACGTGGTTGGCGACCACGAGGAGGGGGCCGGGGGCCGCACCGGTGGCTCCCGTGTGGCGCACGCGGACGCCGAAGGCGCGGACCACGGCCCGCACCCAGCACCGGACGAGGACGAGCCGCACCGCGGCCGGTAGGAGCCCCGCGACCGGGGCCAGGAGGACGCCGAGGAGGACGGTGCCGGTGCCGGCGAGGAGCCGGGCCACGGCGAGGGGCAGGACGGCCCGCTCGGCCCGGGCGCCGGCACCTCGCTCGAAGGGATCGCCGGCCCCGTCCTCGGTGTGGGCGGCGCAGCGTCCGGGGGTGCAGGGTGCCGTGGGGAGCCACGGCGAGAGGGCCGTGGACCCGTTCACTGCGCCGGGGCGAGCGAGAGGAAGTGGTTGAGGTAGCGCGGGTGGGTGCGGCGCAGCGAGAGGAGCACGTAGAGGTCGGCGACGCCGAAGTCGGGGTCGTGCGCGGGGGCGCCGCAGACCCAGGCGCCGAGCCGCAGATAGCCGCGGAGCAGCGGCGGGAGCTCGGTGCGGCCCTCGGGTCGGGCGATGCCGTCCGGGCTCCAGAGCTTGTGCGGGGTGACCCAGTACTCCTCGGGGGCGAGGTGCTTGTCCTTGACGGTGTCCCAGGTGGCGGCGGCCAGGGCACCGCCGTCGGCGAGGGGGAGCGAGCAGCATCCGGCGAGCCAGTTGTGGCCGGTCCGGGTCATGTAGCGGGCGAGGCCGGCCCAGATGAGGGCGATGACGGCGCCGTTGCGGTGGGCGGGGTGGACGCAGGAGCGACCGACCTCCACCAGGTCGTGCCGGATGGGGGCGAGCCGGGTGAGGTCGAACTCGCTCTCGGAGTAGAGGCGGCCGGCGACGGCGGCCCGTTCGGGCGGCAGCACCCGGTAGGTGCCGACGACCTCTCCGGTGCTCTCCTCCCGGACCAAGAGGTGGTCGCAGTAGGCGTCGAAGGCGTCGCTGTCGAGACCGGGCTCGGGTCCTTCGAGCCGTGCCCCGAGCTCGCCGGCGAAGACCTGGTGGCGCAGCCGCTGGGCGGCCCGTACCTCCTCCTGGTCCCGGGCGAGACCGACGACGTACCGGGGCGTGGACTGCTCGGTCGGAACCTGGGGCGATGCGGGGGCGGTGAGCGTGGGCGTCGGTGCGGGCATGGCGGGCTCCTCCGGCGGACGGAAGGGAAAGGGGCGGCGCCGGGCCGCGTGTGCGACGACCCGGCTCCTTACTTCTTCCGTGACCGGGCGGATTCGACATGACCGTCCGGGGGCCCTCGGGTGTGGGAACGCTGAATGCTATTCGGCGAGGGCGTCGGTGATGGCGTTCGAAGCCTTCTGCGCCGCCTTCGCGGGGTCCTCGCCGAGGAGGACGGCCGTCATGTACGGCTTGATGGGGTTGTCGGCCTCGACGCTCGCCCACTGGGGGGAGTTGGGGGTGGCACGGCCGCGCGCGGCGCCCTGCGCCATGGCGGCGGTGGCTTCCTGGCCGGAGACCACGGAGGCGAGGCCCTTCTTGTTGGGCACGTAGCCCATGGCGCGGGCCAGTTCGGACTGCCACTTCTCGCCGGCGAGTGCCTTGACGACGTCGAGGGCGGCGTCGCGCTGGGGTGCGTTCTCCGGGATGATGAGGTCGGAGCCGCCGGTGAAGACGGCGCAGGGCTGCCCCTCCTTCTTGCCCGGTATGGGGAAGAAGCCGAGTTTGTCCTTGAGCTCCGGGTTGGCCTTGAGGATGGCGGCGACGGCGCTGGGGGTGGCGATGAGCTGGGCGACGTCGCCCCTCGCGAAGACGTCCGCCTGCGGCGGGGTCTGCTCGTCGGCGTTCTTCGGGCCGGAGCCGAGGGACTGGAGCTCCTTGTAGAAGGCCATGCCGCGCTGGGCGGCCGGGGCGTCGAGCGCCCCGTTCCACTGGCCGTCCTCGTCGACGGCGAGTTCGCCCCCTTCGTCCCAGATGAAGCCGGCGAGGGTGTACCAGTCCTGTCCGGCGAGGTAGATGCCCTGGGAACCGCTCTTGTTGAGTTTCTCGGTGTCGTCGAGCCACGCGTCGCGGGTGGCGGGCGGCTTCTCGATGCCGGCGCCCCGGAAGAGGTCCTTGTTGTAGATGACGATGCGGTTGGCCGCGTACCAGGGGATGCCGTACTGGCTCCCGCCGATGCTGCCGGGTTCGGCGAGGCCGGGCAGCCAGTCCTCGCTGCCGAGGTCGCGGATCGACTCCAGGGTGACGTCGAAGAGCTTGTCGGTGTCGGCGTACTGGGCGACCTGGGTGTTGCCGACCTCGATGACGTCGGGCCCGCCGGACCCCTCGATCGCTTCGGTGACCTTCTTGCCGATGCCGGTCCAGTCCTGAATGGTGATCTCGAGCCGAACGCCGTCGTGCTCCTGCTCGTACTCCTCGGTGAAGCGCGTGAGGAAGTCCTCGCTGGCACTGTCCCGCATGAGCCAGATGTTGACGGTCTTCGTTCCGCCGTCGCCGCCCGGCAGCATCCCGCAGCCCGCGAGGGCGAGCGCGGTGGCGGCGGCCAGGGGGCAGGCGAGATGGCGGTTCTTCACGTGGGTCACCTTCTGCTCGGGTTCAGCACGGTGTCGTGTGCATGGGGAGGGACTGACCCGGCATGGGGGGACCGAACGGGGTGTTCGCGCGGGTATGTGGCCTGGATTCTGGTCTGGACCAACGAGATGGTCAAGTCCTTGACCATTCCGTTTCGGCCCCCCGACGGCCGCTCCGTCCCCTTACCTTCGGTAAGTCCCCGTGGACCACCCGGCGGTCGTCGTGTCGCGCGCCGACGCGCCCTGGGGCACCGTGGAGGGACCGCATCGAGAGGAGTTCGGCCCCCATGTCGAATCACACCTATCGCGTCACCGAGATCGTCGGCACCTCCACGGAGGGCGTCGACCAGGCCATCCGCAACGGCATCCAGCGCGCGTCACAGACCCTGAGGGGCCTCGACTGGTTCGAGGTCACGCAGGTGCGCGGCCATCTGGTCGACGGAGCGATCGAGCACTACCAGGTCGGCCTGAAGGTCGGCTTCCGCCTGGAGGACGAGGACTGACGGCGCCGGCGCACGCCGAAGGCGTCCCGCCGCCGCACACGGTGCCGTCAGGTGCGGCCCTCCTTCTCCTGCGCCTGCAGCAGCGCCTCGGAGGGCTTCGCCCAGCGGGCCCGCACGACGGCGAACCCGGCCGCCTCCGCCGCGTCGCACACCGCCGGGTCGTCATCGACCAGCACCTCGACCACGCGGTCGACGGCGAGCCGACGCAGGACCTCGACCTTGGTCACCCGGGCCGGCCGGAAGTCACGGTTGCGCCGCATGTGGACCGTCCCCTCCGGGAGTCCCTGTGCGGCCAGCCACTCCACGGTCGCCCGGCGACAACGCTCGGGCCGCCCGGTGAGGTAGACCACCTCGCACTCCCCGGCCGCCTCACGGCAGAGCGCGACGCCGGCTTCCAGGGGCGGGTCATCGGGCGCCGCCGCGAAGAACGCCTCCCAGTCCTTGGGCGTGCGCTCCAGGAAGTGCTGACGGTGCGCCGTCGCAGCCAGGGTGTTGTCGAGGTCGAAGACGGCCAGGGGCCTGTGGATCGATGTCACGGCGCTCAGCGTAGGAGCCGTACGGGGCTGGCGCGGGGGAATCCCCTGACCGCCGCCCCGGAAGGACGCGCGGGCCGCCGTCCGGACCCGACGGACCCGGCCTCGTGCGTCCGGAGGATCGTTCCCCGTGCGACGCGGGGCGCGCGGGGCGTCGCGCCTCCCCGGGGGGCACCTCCGCCTAGCCTGCGTCGAGTGAGCTCCTTCCCGCCGCCGCCCACCGCTCGCTACCGTCGCCCCCGGATGCTGTCACCGCTGCGCGAACACCTGCGGGACAGCTTCTGGTTCGCCCCGGTCGCCGCCATGGTGCTGGTCTTCCTCGTGTGGCTGGGCTGTGCCCAGCTCGACGGAAAGATCATCGAAACCCTGCAGGAGGCGGAGGCCTACGACGCCGTCGGTGATCTCGTCGCGGTGGTCAGCGACGCGAAGACGGTCGTGACCACGGTCAGCTCGGCCATGATGACCTTCATCGGCGTCGTCTTCTCCATCTCCCTGGTCGCGGTGCAGATGGCGAGCGGCCAGTTCACCCCCCGGGTGGTGCGGATCTTCGTCCGGAGCCGGATCACCAAGGCGACCCTGTCGGTCTTCCTCTCCACCTTTCTGCTGTCGCTGCTCGTGCTGACCTCGTACGAGAGCGAAACCGATCCGCGGCTGGTGACGAGCGTGCCGCTGCTCCAGTCGATCCTGACCCTGGTGATGGTGGGGCTCAGCCTGCTGCTCTTCGTGGTCTACGTGAACTCGACGCTACGACTGATGCGGGTGAGCCACGTGGTGGACCGGATCACCTGGGACTCGTTCGACGTGCTCGCGAAGATGCCGTGGCAGGAGAACCAGGCGAGCGACTTCGGACCGGTGACCGAGCACGTGGTGCACCGGGGACGCGCCGGCGTGCTGCGGGACGTGAACGTGGCGCGCCTGGTGCGGGCCGCGCGGCGCCACGGGGTGGTGATCCGGCTGCTGCCCCGGATCGGGGACTTCGTGGTGCCGGGAACACCGGTCCTGGCGGTGCACGGCGGTGCGGCACCGAAGGGCCTGGCCTCCTCGGTCTCGGTGAGCATCGAGCGGAGCTTCCACCAGGACCTGGGTTTCGGACTGCGGCAGCTCACCGACATCGCCCTGCGCGCGCTCTCCCCGGGCATCAACGACCCGACGACGGCCGTGCAGTGCCTGGACCGGATCACCCAGTTCCTGGCAGCGCTGGCCGGACGGCCGCTGGGCGCGGCGGAGTACCGGGACGGACGGAAGGGCGAGGGGGCGGTGCGGTTCGTGCAGGACGTACCGACCTGGGCGGACCTGGTGGACCTGGGCTTCGCCGAGATCCGGGTGTACTCGGCGAACAGTCCACAGGTCTCGCGGCGGATGCTGGCCGGGATCGACGACCTGCTGTCCCTCGCCCCCGAGGAACGCAGGGAACCCCTGCTGCGGCACCGCGCCCTGCTGGCCCAGGCCGTGGTGCGCTCGACCCCGGAAGCAGCCGACCGGACCTTCGCCCTGAAGCCCGACCGCCAGGGCATCGGATGACGCACCGCCCCGGGTCACGGGGACGCGCCTGCGCCGGGACGCGGCTCGGCAGGTGACCGGCGGAGCGGGGGGCCGGGGCGGGCCGGGGAACCGCGGGCGGCGCGGGGGGCCCCGGGGGGGTGGGGGGGGGGGGGCCGCGGTGGGG
>NZ_JBHYMK010000022.1:0-78487 GCF_042743065.1 Streptomyces sp. NPDC058872 | reverse complement strand
CACACGGCCGGCTCCTCGGGCGCCCGCTGCGTTTCCGGCGGGAGGCCCAGGAGGAGCGGAGAGCTCAGCCGGGCGTCCGGGTGCATCCGGAGGAGGTGGTGGACCACCCCGGCCATCCCCGGGAGCAGTCCCGGGGCGAAGGCCTCCTTGGCCAGGCCGCCGACCGGACCGCGTTCTTCGATGCCGGTGAGCAGCTCCGCGTCGGCCTCCGCGGCGGACGGCCCCTCGTACCCCTCCAGACCGCGCAGGTGGTGGAGGAGCTCCCAGAGCCCGAGGTCGCCGTGGCAGAGGGTGTGGCTCCAGCCGAAGCCCTCGCGCAGGCCCGCGGGACCCGAGCGGAGCGCCGTGTCCAGGTGACGGGGGTCTCCGGTGCGTCCGTACAGGTCGACGGCGGCCAGACCGATGCCGGTGCTCCCGTGGCACCAGGCGGTGGGGTGCTCGACCTCTCCTCCGAGTCGTGCGTCGAGCCAGGCCCGTTCTCCGGGAGAGTAGAGGGATTCCTCGAAGTCATGGGCCAGGGAAGCCAGTTCGTACCAGCGGCGGCGGTCGGCCGCGCTCCCGGCGGCGGAGAGGGCCAGTCGGGCGAGCGCCCAGCCGGCGCCGGTGGCGCCGTGGGCGAAGCCGCCGATGCCCTCCGGGAACATCACCGTGGACCACCGTGCTCCGCGGTCGTCGACGATCGCGGTCCGCTCCAGCCTCCGTCCGGCCTCGGCGGCGACGTCCTTCCACTTCTCCTGACCGGTGAGCCCGGCCAGGTCGAGCAGGGGGACGACCACGCCGGCCGCACCGCCGAGCACGTCGAGTGCCCGGTCCTCGGCGATGAGCTCGGGGGTCAACAACGCGGCCCGGGCACGGGCCCGGTCGAGCAGTCCGGCCGTGCCGAGGACCCGGTGCAGTGCCGCCCAGGTCCACACCTGCGAGGCGAGTCCGGTGAATCCCCCGAGCTGACGGGTCGAAGTGGCGTCCTCGGTGGCGGCCAACACCTCCAGGGTGCCGGTCAGTACGGACTCGACGTCGGCCACCGGATCGGCCCGCCCCGCACGCTGTTCCCCCGCGTACTCCGCGAGGGCGAGGGCGACGCCGCCCTGGCCGGTGTAGAGGTCGGCACCGAGCGGGCGGACCGCCCAGCCGTAGTCCGTGAGAACCGGGCTGATCCAGGTCGTGGTGGCGTCGGTACCGCGTACGGCCGCCGCACAGATCGTCCCGGCGGCCGAGGCGGCCAGCACCCGGCGGCGCCGGTCCAGGTCCTCGGCGTTCGGCGAGCGCACGGGCGTCCTCGTCCGGTCGGGGAGCTGGCGCTCGTTCAGATAGGCGCCGACCAGGGCGCTGCGGATGGTGTCCCGCTCACGGGTGAGGTCAGCCCGCCGCCACCCGGTCAGGAAGGCGGCCAACCGCCCTCCGTCCACCCGCTCGCCGAACACGGGGACGTCGCCGATCAACAGGTCCGCGACCTCCCTGTCGATCACCGTGGGATCGCCGGGAGCCCCGGGAGCGGCGAGGGCGTTGCGGTGGAGGATGTCCCGGGCCCGCGCCAAGGCGGCTTCGGGATCGTGCAGCGAAGCCGGGTGCCAGAGCATCCGACCGATGTCCGTGTAGGCCTGCGTGGGCCGGCGGATCCTACGGACCTGACACCCGTCGAACAGCCTCATCAGGGAGTCGAGCTCACCGTCCGCGTCGAGCTTCGCCAGTGCCCCGGTGAGCCCGTCGAAGCCGGTCAGCACCTGGTCCCAGTGTCGGATCAGCACCGGCTCGGGGCTGGGATGGTTGCGGGCCGGCGGCAGGTCCACCACGCCGACCTCCATGCGGGCGGTGTCCCGCCCCCCGTCCACGATGACCGGGACGCGGATCTGCGGCTGCTGGCCGGGCAGGCCGCCCGCGGCCGAGAGGTCCACTCCGGCGAGGGCGTAGCCGTCGGTGCGGAGCGGCAGGATGCCGGTGCGCAGCACGGTGTTGCGGATCGCCCGGGCCGCCCGGTCGACGGCGTCGCCGCGTCCGCTCGGCGGAACCTCGACGTCGGGCGTGAACAGGGCCTCGGCATCGACCACGGCGGGCACCGGACCGTGGGCCACCAGGTTCTCGGCGTGCAGGTCGGTCCCGCCGAGGAGCCGCATCACGGCCAGCCATCCGCCCAGCGCGCGGTAGAAGCGGGCGAGCTCCGCCTCGTCCCGGCAGTAGTGGTGCCCGAGGTGCTCGGCCCAGCCGTAGCCGTCCCGGACCAATGCCCTCGGCACGCCCAGGTCCTCGGCGCCGGGGACGGCCGCGACGAAGGCGCGCAGCGCGGCGTCCACCTCCACCGGCCTGGGCTTGTACATGACGCTGCCCGCCTCGAAGAGCACCCGGGCCACCGCCCGTCCACCGTGGTGGGTGTCCCCGCGGGCGAGCTCCAGGGCGCGCAAGGGTCCCGGATCCTCGCCGAGCAGGCCGGCGAGGGCCTCCCGGTCCGCGACCAGCCGCCTGCCCAGTTCCAGGGTGCCCGCAATCAGGAGGCGCCCGGAGGCGAAGGCCCGTCCGCGCAGCGCCGGGTACCGCTGGTGCAGGGTCTCGGTGTGCTCGGGGGCGGAGGCGCGGCGGAGGAAGGCGTCCCAGCGGGCGACCGGGTCCGCGCCGGACAGTTCGCCGGCCAGGGAGGCGGCCCTCAACTCCAGCAGGAGCACCCGGTTCAGCCGGAGTTGCAGCGTGCGGCCGAGCGCCTCGCGCGTCGCCTCGCGCAGGACCGTTCGCTCGTCGGCAGCCAGCCCGGAGAGCTCCGGCACCCGCTCGTCCAGCTCCGCGAACAGCGGCCCCGCGAAGGCCGCCACCGGCGCGGCGAACCACCCCTCGGGCGGCGGTTCGTCTGCCGGGCGGTCCGCCGCCACCGGTTCCACCATGCTGGTTCCTCTCCTGACTGCCGGTACGCGTGATGTGGTCGGGGGGCGGTGCCCCGTTTTCACGGGCCCCCGCCGCCGGGCGGCGTCCCGTGGGCGCCGGGGCCGCTTCGCGGGCCGGGGAACCCTTGGGGGTTCCCCGGATGTCACGTGTGGTGCCGTGTGACGGCTCGTCAGCAGCAGTAGCTGTGCAGCGAACCGGTGCAGCTGCTGCATCCGGTGAACAGCGCCTCGGTGGCGTCGGTCAGCGCGGCCTCTCCGGCGGCGCCGCCCACGTAGAGCGGGCCGGCCGGGTTGTCGGTGCCGAAGGCCGTCTCGGCGCCCTGGAGCCAGGCAGCAACGATCTCGTCGGTACGGGTGGCGGACATGACGGGCATGTGGTTCCTCCTACGAATCGACGGCGATGTGCGGAGCTACAGAATCCACCGGACGTCATTCATCCGGATCTGCCAGAACCGGCCAATCCCCAAAGAGGAGTTCGAATTCTTCGACATTCGTCCGAGGGCTACTGCGGTGCGGATCGCCGCCCGGCGACCGCTTGCCGCACGGGGGCGTGAGCCGAGGTCGCAGGCAGTTCCCCGCCCCCGTCCGTCCCGATCGGACACGTCCGCCCGGGCGACGCCCTCGGACGGTTCCCGTGCCCGTCAAGTGGTGCGAACCCCCTGCAATTGGCCATTCGTCGTCCGCCGTGCGAACGCTCCACACCGCTCTGCGGAGTCCACCGGGGCACCGGCCCGTCTCGCGGCCCCGGGCGAGGGGCACGGGCGGGCGCCGGTCCGTTGCGGTCGGACGTCACCGTACGGGTGGCAGCACCGGGCAGCCCGCTCCTCGGACCGCGCCCCCGGCTCCGGGCGGTCGGGCTCCGCGCCCGGCACGGCGCCGACCCGGGCAAAAGCGGACCATTGGATAGTGTCCTCCCATGCACGACAGCCCCCACGATCCGTACGTCCGCGTCCGAGGCGCCCGCGAGCACAACCTCGCGGGGGTTGACGTCGACATCCCCCGCGACGCCCTCGTCGCGTTCACCGGGGTCTCCGGTTCCGGCAAGTCGTCGCTGGCGTTCGGGACGATCTACGCCGAGGCACAGCGACGCTACTTCGAGTCGGTGGCCCCGTACGCCCGGCGGCTGATCCACCAGGTGGGGGCGCCCGCGGTCGGTGAGATCACCGGACTGCCGCCGGCCGTTTCGCTGGAGCAGCGCAGGTCCTCGCCGAACGCCCGCTCCTCCGTCGGCACGGTCACGACGCTGTCCAACTCGCTGCGGATGCTGTTCTCGCGGGCCGGCCGCTATCCGGAGGGCGCCGCGCTCCTGGACTCGGACGCCTTCTCCCCCAACACGGCCGCGGGTGCCTGCCCCTCGTGCCACGGGCTCGGGCTGGTCCACGAGACGAGCGAGGAACTCCTGGTGCCCGACCCGGCGCTGTCGATCCGCCAGGGTGCGATCGCGGCCTGGCCGGGCGCCTGGCAGGGCAAGAACCTGCGGGACGTGCTCGACGCCCTCGGCCACGACGTCGACCGGCCCTGGCGGGAGCTCGACGCCGAGGAGCGGGAGTGGATCCTCTTCACGGACGAGCAACCGGTCGTCACGGTGCACCCGGTGCGGGACGCACAACGCATCCAACGCCCCTACCAGGGCACGTACACGAGTGCACGCCGCCATGTGCTGCGCACCTTCTCCGATTCGAAGAGCCCCGCCCTGCGCGCGAAGGCGGAACGCTTCCTCATGAGTGCGCCCTGCCCGGTCTGCGGTGGTTCCCGCCTGCGGCCGGAGGCGCTCGCGGTCACCTTCGCCGGTCGGAACGTGGCCGAGCTCGCCGCGCTGCCGCTGACCGCGCTGTCCGGCCTCCTCGCCACCGCGGCGACGACGGACGGCTCGGAGACGGCGCGCGTGCTCATCGCGGACCTCGTCGCCCGGATCGACACGGTCGCCGAACTCGGTCTCGGTTACCTGAGCCTGGACCGCGCCACCCCCACCCTCTCCAACGGGGAGCTCCAGCGGCTGCGGCTCGCCACCCAGCTGCGCTCCGGACTCTTCGGCGTCGTGTACGTCCTCGACGAGCCCTCCGCCGGACTGCACCCGGCCGACACCGAGGCGCTGCTCGTGGTGCTCGACCGGCTCAAGGACGCCGGGAACTCGGTCTTCGTCGTCGAGCACCACCTCGACGTCGTACGGCACGCGGACTGGCTCGTGGACGTCGGCCCGCGTGCCGGCGTGCACGGTGGACAGGTGCTGCACAGCGGTCCGCCGGAGGACTTGGCCGGTGTCGAGGCGTCGGCGACCCGACGGTTCCTGTTCGACCGGGCGCCCGCGCCCGCACGGTCGGTGCGGGAACCGGTGGACTGGTTGCGCCCCGGGCCGGTCACCCGGCACAACCTGCGGGCCGTCGACGCGGCCTTCCCGCTCGGCGTCCTCACTGCCGTCACGGGCGTCTCGGGATCCGGCAAGTCCACCCTGGTGGAGGCGCTGACCGAGGAAGTGGCGGGCGCAGGACGCCTGGTGGCCGTGGACCAGCGGCCGATCGGTCGAACTCCGCGGTCCAATCTGGCCACGTACACGGGGCTCTTCGACGTGGTGCGGAAACTCTTCGCGGGAACCGAGGAGTCCGCGGCGCGCGGCTACAAGGCGGGTCGCTTCTCCTTCAACGTGCCCGGGGGGCGTTGCGAGACCTGCCAGGGCGAGGGCTTCGTGTCGGTGGAGCTCCTCTTCCTCCCCCGCACGTACGCCCCCTGCCCCGACTGCCACGGCGCCCGCTACAACCCGGAAACCCTCCGGGTGCGACTGCGCGGCCTCTCCGTCGCCGACGTGCTCGACCTGACCGTCGAGTCCGCCGCCGCCTTCTTCGAGGACCATCCCGCCGCGGCCCGGAGCCTGCGCGCCCTCATGGACGTCGGACTCGGCTACCTGCGGCTGGGGCAACCCGCCACCGAGCTCTCCGGCGGCGAGGCGCAGCGCATCAAGCTCGCCGCCGAGCTCCAGCGCCCGCACCGCTCGCCCGCCCTCTACGTCCTGGACGAACCCACGACCGGGCTGCATCCGGCCGATGTGGAGGTCCTGATGCGGCAACTGCACGGTCTCGTGGACGCCGGGCACTCGGTGATCGTCGTCGAGCACGACATGGACGTCGTCGCCACCGCAGACTGGGTGATCGACCTCGGCCCCGGGGGCGGTGAGCAGGGCGGCCGGGTGGTCGCCGCCGGGCCGCCCGCCGACGTGGCCGCGTCACCGGAGAGCCGGACGGCCCCCTACCTGGCCAGGGCGCTGGGCGGCTGACCCGAACCGCTCCGGACCGGTGGGGCGCACGGGAGAACGGCGTCCCCTACCCCTTCGCCTTCCTCCGCGCCCGCAGCCACTCCCGGTTCATCGCCGCGATCGACGGGAGCGGGATGCCCTTGGGGCAGGCGGTGGCGCACTCCCCGGTGAGGGTGCAGCCGCCGAATCCCTCCGCGTCCATCTGGGCCACCATGTCGAGGACCCGGGTCTCGCGTTCCGGGGATCCCTGGGGCAGGACGTTCAGGTGGTTGACCTTGGCGGAGGTGAAGAGCATCGCCGAGCCGTTGGGGCAGGCCGCCACGCACGCGCCGCAGCCGATGCACTCCGCGTGCTCGAACGCGGAGTCCGCGTCGGCCTTGGGCACCGGGGTGGCGTGGGCCTCGGGGGCGGAACCCGTCGGGGCCGTGACGTAGCCGCCGGCCTGGATGACGCGGTCGAAGGCGGAGCGGTCGACCACCAGGTCCTTGACGACGGGGAAGGCGGACGCCCGCCAGGGTTCGACGTCGATGGTGTCGCCGTCGCGGAAGGACCGCATGTGGAGTTGGCAGGTGGTGGTGCGCTCCGGCCCGTGCGCATCGCCGTTGATGACGAGGCTGCACGCGCCGCAGATTCCCTCGCGGCAGTCGTGGTCGAAGGCGACGGGGTCCTCGCCGCGCAGGATCAGGTCCTCGTTGAGGGTGTCGAGCATCTCCAGGAAGGACATGTCGGCGGAGACGCCGTCCACGTCGTAGGTGGACATGGCGCCGGGGGCGGTGGCGTGCTGCTGGCGCCAGACGCGCAGGGTGAGCCTCATGCGTAGCTCCGCTGGGTGGGGTGGACGTATTCGAAGGCGAGGTCCTCCCGGTGGAGGACGGGGGCGCGGTCGGGGGCGGTGAACTCCCAGGCGGCCGCGTAGGCGAACTCCTCGTCGCGCCGGGCGGCTTCGCCGTCCGCCGTCTGGGATTCCTCGCGGAAGTGACCGCCGCAGGACTCGGCGCGGTGGAGGGCGTCGAGGCACATCAGTTCGGCGAGCTCCAGGTAGTCGACGATCCGGTTGGCCTTCTCCAGCGACTGGTTGAACTCCTCGCCCGTCCCGGGGACCTTGATGCGCTTCCAGAACTCCTCACGGATCTCGGGGATGCGGCGCAGGGCCTTGCGGAGGCCCTCGTCCGTGCGGGCCATGCCGCAGTGCTCCCACATGAGCGCGCCGAGTTCGCGGTGGAAGGAGTCGGGGGTGCGGTCGCCGTCGACGGCGAGGAGGAGGTTGAGCCGGTCCTCGGTCTCGGCGAGGACCTCGCGCACGGCGGGATGCTCGTCGGTGACGGGTTCGGCCTGCGGGTGGCCGGCCAGGTAGTCGTTGATGGTGGCGGGCAGGACGAAGTAGCCGTCGGCGAGGCCCTGCATGAGGGCGGAGGCACCGAGCCGGTTGGCGCCGTGGTCGGAGAAGTTGGCCTCTCCGATCGCGAACAGGCCGGGGACGGTGGTCTGGAGGTCGTAGTCGACCCAGAGTCCGCCCATCGTGTAGTGGACGGCGGGGTAGATCCGCATCGGGACCTCGTACGGGTTCTCGGCGGTGATCCGCTCGTACATGTCGAAGAGGTTGCCGTACTTCTCCTCGACCTTCGCCCGGCCCATCCGGCGGACGGCGTCGGCGAAGTCGAGGTAGACGCCCTGCCCGCCGGGTCCGACGCCCCTGCCCTCGTCACAGACGTTCTTCGCGGCGCGGGAGGCGATGTCGCGGGGGACGAGGTTGCCGAAGGAGGGGTAGATCCGCTCCAGGTAGTAGTCGCGCTCGTCCTCGGGGATGTCGGCCGGCGCCCTCCGGTCGCCGCGGGCCTTGGGTACCCAGATGCGTCCGTCGTTGCGCAGCGACTCGCTCATCAGCGTCAGCTTGGACTGGTGGTCTCCGGTGCGCGGGATGCAGGTGGGGTGGATCTGGGTGAAGCAGGGGTTGGCGAAGTACGCACCGCGCCGGTGGGCCCGCCAGACGGCGGTGGCGTTGGAGTTCATCGCGTTGGTCGACAGGTAGAAGACGTTGCCGTACCCACCGGTGGCGAGGACGACGGCGTCCGCGTAGTGGGTGCTGATCTTTCCGGTGACCAGGTCGCGGGCGACGATTCCCCGGGCCCGCCCGTCGACGACGATCAGGTCGAGCATCTCCGTGCGGGGGTGCATCTCGACGTTGCCTGCGGCGATCTGCCGGGACAGCGCCTGGTAGGCGCCGAGGAGGAGTTGCTGGCCGGTCTGTCCGCGGGCGTAGAAGGTGCGGGAGACCTGGACGCCTCCGAAGGAGCGGGTGTCGAGGAGGCCCCCGTATTCACGGGCGAAGGGGACTCCCTGGGCGACGCACTGGTCGATGATCTCGACGGAGATCTGGGCCAGGCGGTGGACGTTGGATTCGCGGGCCCGGAAGTCACCGCCCTTGACGGTGTCGTAGAAGAGGCGGTGCACGGAGTCGCCGTCGTTGCGGTAGTTCTTGGCGGCGTTGATGCCGCCTTGGGCGGCGATGGAATGGGCCCGGCGCGGGGAGTCCTGGTAGCAGAACTGGACGACGTGGTAGCCCTGTTCGGCGAGGGTGGCGCCGGCGGAGCCGCCGGCCAGGCCGGTGCCGACGACGATGATGCGGTGCTTGCGCCGGTTGGCCGGGTTGACCAGCCGGGCCCGGAAGCGTCGGGCGTCCCACCGTTCGGCGATCGGGCCGGCGGGGGCCTTGGCATCGGCGACGGGCTCGCCGGTCGCGTAGTCGAGGTAGTTCACGGTCAACTCACCACTCCGGTCATGACGGCCACGGGTACGGAGACGAAACCGGCGGTCAGGACGAGCGCCAGGGTGTTGGCCGTGGCCTTGAGCAGGCGGTCACGGCGGGCGTTGCCGACGCCCAGGGTCTGGGCTGCGCTCCAGAAGCCGTGGCGGACGTGGAGGCCGACGGCGAGCATGGCGACGAGGTAGACGGCGTTGCCGTACCAGGTGGAGAAGGTGTCGACGACGTTCTGGTAGGGCTTGCCCTCCTCGAAGCCACCGCTGTGGACGGTGCCGGTGGTCAGGTCGAGGACGTGCCAGACGATGAAGAGGGCGAGGACGATCCCGCCCCAGCGCATGGTGCGGGTGGCGTACGAGGAGCGCTTGCGGCGGTGGACGTACGCGGTGGGGCGGGCCTTCAGGTCGCGCCGGCTGAGCTGGTACGCGGAGACGGCGTGGGCGACGACGGCGGCGAGGAGGACGATCCGGACCAGCCAGAGGGCCCACTCGTGGTGGAGGACGGGGGCGCCCATGACGCGCAGCCAGTGGGCGTAGGAGTTGAACTCCTCGGGACCGAAGAAGACCTTGAGGTTCCCGGCGACATGGGCGACGAGGTAGCCGAGCATGATCAGCCCGCTCACCGCCATGACCGTCTTCTTGCCGAGGGTCGATGACAGGAATCCGCGTGACGGTGTGGGGGACGGCGGGCGTCCCGCCGCCCGGTCCCTCAGGGGTGCCAGAGCCATGCCTTCGACGCTAGGGCCGAAGGACCCAAGAGGTCCAAGACATGGTCCGGCTCATCTCGATAGGATGAACCTATTCATGTCCCTTAGGCTGGGACCATGCAGTTCCAGCAGCTCCTCTACTTCGTCGCCGTGGCCGAGACCCGGCACTTCACCAGGGCCGCCGAGCGCGTCCACGTCTCACAGCCTTCGCTCTCCCAGCAGATCAAGGCCTTGGAGCAGGAGTTGGGTGCGGAGCTCTTCAGCCGGGCCCGGGGAAACATCACCCTCACCGACGCGGGCGAGGCCCTCCTGCCGCTCGCGCGCAGGATCCTCGCCGACACGGAGACGGCCCGCCTGGAGGTGCAGGAGCTGGCCCGGCTCAAGCGCGGCCGGGTGCGGCTCGGTGCGACCCCGAGCCTGTGCACGGGGCTCCTGCCGGACGTGCTGCGGACCTTCCACGACCTGCATCCGGGCATCGAGCTCCTGATCGAGGAGGGGGGCTCGCACGATCTCGTGCGGGAGCTGGCGCGCGGAGCCCTCGACCTGGCCCTGGTCGTCCTCCCGTTGCCGTCGCCCTCCCCCGCCCTGACGACGGTCGAGCTGCTCCGGGAGGACCTCGTGGTGGTCTCGGCCGCCTCCTCGCCGCCCCCGCGCCGCCCCGTGCGGATCAAGGACCTGCGGGACCAACCGCTCGTGATGTTCCGGCACGGCTACGACCTGCGGGAACTGACCGTGGCGGCTTGCCGGGCGGAGGGTTTCGAGCCCTCGTTCACCGTCGAGGGCGGAGAGCTGGACGCGGTGCTCGGCTTCGTACGGGCCGGCCTGGGGCTCGCGGTCGTCCCGGCCATGGTCGCCGCGCGCGCCGGCCGCGACCTGCGGGTGACGGCCCTCGCCCGCCCGGGCCTGCGCCGCACCATCGCACTGGCCCATCGCAGCGACGTGGCCCCGCCACGGGCGGCCCGGGAGCTCCAGAGGCTGCTCATGGCCTCCCGTCGTGGCGGTGAGGGCACCCCGGAGTCGGTGATCGCCGCGGAAGGGTGAGGTCGGCCCGGGGAGGAGGCGCCCCGGGCAGGGCTCAGACCGCGTCCGCGAGCACCAGCGAGTGGATGCGGTCCGGTGCGCCCGGGCGGGCGTAGTACCAGCCCTGGGCGGTGTCACAACCGAGGTCGCGCAACTGGCGCGCCTGCGCCCCGGTCTCCACCCCTTCGACGGTGACGGCGAGTTCCAGGCTGTGGGCGAGCGAGACGATGCCCTCCACGATCTTGAGGTCGACCGGGTCCACCGGATGCTGTTGCATGCCTTGGGTGAAGGAGCGGTCGAGCTTCAGGACGCTGACCGGCAGCCGGCGCAGGTTGGCCAGGTTCGAATAACCGGTGCCGAAGTCGTCGAGGGCGATGTCCACGCCCATTTCGGCGAGTTGGCGCAGCGGCTTCAGCAGGTCCTCGTCGGCGCCGATCAGGGCCGACTCGGTGACCTCCAGGCAGAGTGCGCCCGGTTCGAGCCCGGACCGTTCCAGGACGTCGACGGTGTCGGCGACCAGGCGCGGGTGGTGCAGCTGCGTCGGCGACAGGTTGACGTTGATCCGCAGCGGACCGCCGTCGGAGTGCCGGGTCTGCCAGAAACGGGCCTGCCGGACGGCCTCCTGGAGCACCCAGCGGCCGAGCGGCACGATGAGGCCGGTGTCCTCGGCGAGCGGGATGAAGCGGTCCGGACCGAGCACCCCGTGCTGCGGGTGGCACCACCGCACGAGCGCCTCCGCGCCGTGCACGCTGCCGTCGCCGAGGTGGACGAGCGGCTGGTACTCGATGAAGAACTCGCCGCGCTCCAGGGCGGCCGGCAGGGCCGTGGTGAGCCCGTGCCGGGTGATGGCGCGGGCATCGGCCTCGGGATCGGCGAGTTCGAAGCGGTTGCCGCCCGCCGACTTGGCCCGGTACATGGTGATGTCGGCGCTCCTCAACACCTCCGCCGGGGTCCGCTCCCCGGCTGGTCCTTCGACCACTCCGACGCTGCCGCGCACGCTGAGTTCGCGACCCTCGATGCGCAGGGGGGTCGCGAGGGCCGCGAGGATGCGGTCCGCGAGTTCGACGACGTCCCGCTCGCCGCGGGAGCCGGTGGTGAGGGCGACGAACTCGTCGCCGCCGAGCCGGGCCACCATCTCGCCCGCTCCGGTGACGCACCCCTGCAGCCGATCGGCGACCTCGACGAGGAGCCGGTCCCCGGTGGAGTGGCCGAGGCTGTCATTGATGACCTTGAAGCCGTCGAGGTCGAGGTAGCAGAGCCCGAAGCGGGTGTGGTCCCCGGGGGCGAGCGCCTTCTCCAGGCGCTCGAAGAACAGCGTCCGGTTGGGCAGTCCGGTGAGCGCGTCGTGGGTGGCCTCGTACCGCAGGCGCAGATGGAGCAGCCGCCGTTCGGTGGTGTCCTCCATGAGGGCCAACTGGTACTGCGGGTTCCCGTCGGCGTCCCGGAGGAGCGAAACGGTGAGATTGGTCCACAGAACCGTTCCGTCACCCCGGTAGTAGGGCTTCTCGACGCGGTAGTGGTCGCGGTCGCCCCGGACCAGTTCCTCGTACAGCTTCCAGACGTGCGGCCCGTCCTCCGGGTGGACCCACTCGCTGACGTTCCGGCTGCGCACCTGCCCCTCCATCCCGCCGAACATGCTGGTGAGGGTCTCGTTCACCTCCAGGACGTTTCCGTCCAGGTCGGCGATGCCGATGCCGATCGCCGCACCGTCGAAGACGGCCCGGAACCGGCTCTCGGTGGCGTGCAGGGCGATCTCGGCAGCGCTGCGGGCCGCGAGCGCGGAACGGGCGATCGCCTCTTGCTCGGCACGGGTCCGCTCGCGCAGGGCCTGGGCGTACCCCACGGCCATGGCGTGCTGGAGCCGGGCGCAGCGGGCGCGCAGTTCCTCGGTGGGCATGTCCGACTCCGCACCGCAGTAGAGCACCAGGTACGAGTCGACGACGCCGAGGCTGCGGCCCAGCGCGTCCGGGTCGGTGCAGTGGCCCTCGACGAGGGCGGCCCCGGTGCGCTGGGCGGGTGCCGTGTCGAAGGGGCGGGCGTGCAGGGCGTCGCTCAGGGTGCGGGCCAGCGGCAGCAGGTGCCCCTCGAACTCGGCACGGGTCAGCGACGTGGCGGTCACCGGGAAGATCGCGCGGCTCCAGATGGTGGCGAACCGCCTGAGCCTGTCCTCCGGATCGTCGACCGGGGCATCCGCGCCGGACGGCTGTGACGGGACCCTCACGCCTTGCGCCCCACCCCTGCGAACCCGGAGAAGGCATAGGGATCCTCCTCCTCGACCGGACCGTCCGGTCGCCAGTGGGGCATCGGGACCAGGCCGGGCTCGACGAGTTCGGTGCCCTCGAAGAAGCGGGTGACCTCCTCGCCCGACCGCATCACCAGGGGGTTGCGGATGTTGCGGTACACCCCGACGGTGCCGCCGGCCTGCTCCTCCGAGAGCGGAATGCCTTCGTAGGAGGCGTGGGTGAGGATCACGAGGCTGCCGGGCGCCAGGGCGGCAACCAGTTCGGCAACGGCCTCGTACGGCCGGTCGTGGTCCTCCAGGAAGTGGAGAACGGCGACCAGCAGCAGCGCCACGGGCCGGTCCAGGTCGAGGAGCCGGGTCACCTCGGGGCTGTACAGGATGTCGGCCGGCTTGCGCAGGTCGGCGGCGATGACGGTGGCTTCGTCATCGCCCTCCAGGACGGCGCGGCTGTGGGCCACCGCAACCGGGTCGTGGTCGACGTAGACCACCCGGGCGGTGGGATCGGCCGCCCTGGCCACCTCGTGCACATTGCCGAAGGTGGGTATGCCCGAGCCGATGTCGAGGAACTGGGTGATGCCGTTGTCGACCGCGTGGCGAACGGCCCGCCGCATGAAGGCACGGTTCGCCTGCATGACCTTGGGCAGGCCCGGCATGAACTCCATGGCCTTGCGCGCCGCTTCCCGGTCCACTTCGAAATTGTGCGAGCCGCCCAGATAGAAGTCGTACATACGGGACACGCTCGGCACCGAGATGTCGATACCGGGCGGAGCCCAGGCGGGACGCTCCATCAATGTCTCCAACAAGTCGCCACGGGGGATGCGGCCATGTGTTCGCGGCCGGTGTTCGAGGTGAGGCTACTGATCGCTCGCCAGGAGAGCGAGTAGAAACGGAAATTCGCGATCCGTTCTTAGTCACACGCCATTGGCACGTGCTCCTGGAACGCAGGAATCGCGCCTTCGGGCCGTGCACATTCACGTGCATCTGACCGTGCATCGGTTCTGGCGCCCGCCCCGGACCTTCTCCGTCGGGGCCTCAGGTCCTGCTCGCACCTCGATCGTTGCCGACCCTTGGACCCGGACGCCGGTGCAGGATGCCCTGTCGGTCACCTCGCCCGACAGGGCGACAACCGGACAGTTCCGCTCCGAGAGGCCGGAACAAGCCGGATCGGCCATCCGTCCCGGGACACCGCGGTCGGCAATACCCGGGCATTGCACCGCATCCGCCCGTGACACGCGGTGAACCGTCAAGTCCACACATCCGGAGATCCCCTCCATCTGGCGAATCAGGACCGAATCCGCCCCGGCGCTCCGCCCGGGTGATCAAGCTCGACCGCGTGTCTCTGTACGGATCACTCCTCGCCCGCCCCCTGGCCGCCCTCGGACTGGTGTGGCTGCTCGCCGCCCCCGTGCCCGCCAGCGCCGATGCCTGCGCCCGTGCCTCCACCGACTCCGCCGGTCGGCTCGTTGCGGTGGCGGTCGCCGGCGGCCACCACGACGAGAACGACAACGGGGGCGGAAGGGGCCACGCCGAGGGCAAGGGCCACGACCACCACGGCAAGGGGAAGGGCAAGGGGCACGACCACCACCCCCACCCGAAGCCCTGCCACCCACCGACGCCCCCGCCCGAGCCGACGCCCCCGCCCTCCCCCACGCCCCCGCCGACCGAAGCGCCCGCGCCCTCCCCGCCCCCGGCGCCCTCACCGAAACCGGAACCGCCCGCCCCGCCCTCGCCGAAACCCCTCCCCCCGAGGGCCGCCCCGAAGCCGCCGTCCACCCGCCCCGCCCCCCTTCCGGAGCGGCCCTCCCCGACACCTCCGACCCCGGCAGCTCCGACCCCGACGCCGCCGAAACCCGCAGCCGCGCCCCCGCCCTCCCCCACGCCCACCGTGCGCCCCTCGCCGCCGGCCCCCGAACCCGTGGCACTGCCCCACTACCGGCGCACCACGCACGACCGACCGAAGGGCGGCACCTCCGTCGTCACCACGACGCTGATGATCACCGCCCCCGCCGTGCTCGCCACGGCGATCCTGCGGGTCCGGTCCAAGTGACCGGAGTCCCGTCGCGCCCGACCCCGTCCACCCGTCGCCCCGTCGCCCCCTGCCGGAGGAACTCATGTCCGAATGGCTCGTCCTGTCCGTCGCGATGGCCGCTGCCTGCGCCGTCGTGCTCACCATCGTCGTCATCAACAACCGCCGCATCCCCGAGGACGACGACCCCAGCGAGACCCCGGACGTCATCGAGTACATGACGATGATGATCGGCGTGATCTACGCGATCGTCCTCGGCCTCGCCATCGCCGGCGTCTGGGAGGCCCGTGGAGCCGCCCAGGAGACGGTGCGCCAGGAGGCCCAGGCGATGCACGAGATCTCGGCGCGCGTGGAGGTGTACCCGCAGGAGGTCCGCACCCGGATCCGCGCCGACGTCGACGCGTACGTGGCCTATGTGATCCGCGACGAGTGGGCGTACATGGCCGAGAAGGGAGAACTCAGCGACGAGGGCACGGCGCTCCTGGAGCGGGTGCGACGGAGCGTCACCGACTACCAACCGGCCAACGACTTCGAGGGGCAGGCCTACCAACCGCTGGTGGACCTGGTGGCCGCCGCCGACGACGCACGGGGGGCCCGTGGGCAGAGCGCGGGCGCGACGATGCCGGGGGTGGTCTGGTTCGGGCTGATCGTCGGAGCCCTGGTGACGGTCGGCCTGATCTTCACCCTGCAGATCCGCAGGACCGGGCGGGAACTGCTGCTCGCCGGACTCTTCAGCGTGCTGATCGCCTTCCTGCTCTTCCTCATCTGGGACTTCGACGCACCGTTCGACCGGGGGATCGCGGCCACCGCCGCGCCGTTCACCGACCTCTTCCCGCAGGTCACGCCGTGAGCCGACACGCATGCGTGGGCCGTTCGAGGGACAGTGGTGCCCCATTCGCACGCCTGGGATCGCGCCTGTGGTAGTGCGCTCCTAGCGTTTCGGGCAACGAGGTGCGCGGCCCTCCACGGGACCCCTTCCGTGACTGCCCCTCGGGACCCGGAGGATTCACCATGCGCGCGATACGTGTCGCATCCACTGCCCTGTTGGGGGCGGCTGCCCTCGCCCTGGCCGCCCCCGAAGCCCTCGCGGCGGACGGTGCTCCCGCAGCCGCCCCGCAGGCACCCAGGGCCAAGGCACCGGGCGATTTCGTCGTGTCGCCCGCGGTCGTCGCCCCGGGCGGCCGGGTGACGCTGAGCGCCCCCGGCTGCGCCAGTACGGCGACGGCCTCGGCCGGCATCTTCGACACCACCACCATCGCACCGGGCTCCGCGGTGACCGCGACCGTGGACGCGGACGCCAAGCGCGGCGCCGTGTACACGGTGCTCTTCCATTGCACCGGCGGCGCGCAGGACACCGTCGCCCTGACGATCAGCGGCTCGTCCAGTGCCACCCCGACCATCAACGCCACGACCTTGACGGCCCCGCGCGGGGTGCAGGGCGGTCTCGGCGGCTCGATGGGCGGGGTCGAACCGCTGGAACTGGCCGTCGGAGGCGCCCTGGTGCTGGCCGCGGCCACCGGCACCGTCTACGCGGTCCGCCGTCGCTCCGGCGCCGGTCGGCGCCACTGAGAGGGGTTCCCACACCCGGATGCCCGTCGCCCCCGGGTTCCCACAGGAACTCGGGGGCGACGGGCACGGCGGGCAGACCGGGAGGTTCGACCGGTCAGGCCCCCGCGCCGGTCGTGCGACGGCGGCGGATGACGAAGAGCCCGCCGCCGAGGGCCGCCGCGGCGACGAGGCTTCCGCCGACGGCCATCTCGGTGGAGCTGGGGGTCAGCGAGCCACCGAGACCGCCCTGCGCGCCGCGCCCCGGGAGGACCCGGAAGGGGCGGGTGGCGACGGCCGAGTTGTCACTGCACTTGACGGCGAGGTTGTAGTTGCCCGGAGTGGCGTTGTCGTGGACCCGGGCGACGGCGCTGGAGAGCCCGTTCGAGTTGACCGAGAGGTTGGTCTCCGGGAAGGCGTTCGACGTGACCGTGCCACCGTGGCCGCACCCCCTGACGGTGATCGTGAGGGTCGATCCCGGATGGACGGCGGACGGGTTGACGGTGACGTTGGTCGGCCCGTTGGTGGCGACGGCGAGGGGGGCCGCCAGCCCGACCGCCGCGAGTGCGGTGGCGGTCACCGCCAGAGTGCGTGCAGCACGCATGGTTGAACCTCCAGTGGAAGACGCCCCAAAGCGGTGCTCCGGGAGATTCGACGAGTACGCCTTCCATGACGAACCATCACAAGGGGGAGCAAGCCGTGCACCTCGACGCTGGTCCACCCCGGTGAGGCGACACGCCCGGGATGGGGGCCTCCGGGACAGTGGAAGCGCAGGTCACGACCGCCCGACCTGCTTATCTGACGATTACTCGGATGGGTCAGCCCCCCTGTCACCCGGCTGCCTTTCACGGGCACCGCCCCCGCCCGTCACCGGACGCCCTTCGCACGAGCGGCCGGGGCCACCCGTCCGGCTGCGCCCCCACCCGTTCGCGCCGTCCGGCGCGACGACCGGCGGGACCGCCCTTACCGTTCTGACGACGCCGAGAAGGGAGAACCATGCCCCCGAAGGACTTCCGCGTCTTCCCTCGCAGGAGACGCCAACCCTGGGGCGTCCTGGCCCTCGCCATGCTGTCGGGGCTTGCGATGATGCGCAACGGAGTGGACGTCGCCGCGGGACCGCCGCAGCCCGCGGCAGCCGCACGGCCGGCGGCCCGTCCCGTCACCCCACCGCCCCCCGCCGCCAGCACCGGCCTCGAACCGCTGCCCTTCGCCCCTGCCTCCCGGATCAAGATCCCGGCGATCCGCGTCGCGGCCCCCATCATGGACGTGGGCCTGGACGAGAACGGCTGGGTCGCGGCCCCGCCGCCACAGGACCCCAACCTGGCCGGCTGGTACCAGAACGGCATCGCGCCGGGCCAGCGCGGCACCTCCGTCATCGTCGGCCACGTCGACAACGCCAAGGGCCCCGCGGTCTTCTACGGGCTCGGCGCCCTGGAGAAGGGACAGCACATCGAGGTCGAGCGGTACGACGGCCGGATCGCGGTCTTCGAGATCTACGGCGTCGAGGTCTACGCGAAGGACGACTTCCCCGGCGTCCAGGTCTACGCCGACAACGGGGAGCCGGAGCTGCGGGTGATCACCTGCGGCGGCGGCTACACCCGTGCGCGCGGCTACGACGGGAACGTCGTCGTGTACGCGCGCATGGTCGGTTCGCGCTAGGCGCACTGCCCGGTGGGGTTCGGTGCCACCGCCACCGTGCTCGATGGCCTCTCGAAGCGCCCTGCCCGGCACCCGGCCGGCTGGAGACGTACCGCCCCGTTGGCGTCTTCACGGCTCCGCAACGGGGCCTCCGGCCTTCGGGTCCGGCATGGCTTCGCCCTTTGTTGTCCGTGACCCGGGGCGGCGTCACCGGGCCCGGAGGCATCGACCTGGAGGTCGTCAACCACACCCCCCGGAGCAGGGGTTCCGCTCCGCTGCCGAAACGGTGGGCCGTCGAGCGACCCGCTGCGGGCACGCTCCTGAGCCGGTGCCCCGACCGTCGGGCAAGCTTCGCCGCCCATGGGCAGGCCTGCGCACGCCCTGGGCAAGCCGGGTCCGGTAGGCCGGGGCAGCACCTAACCGTAGCCGTGGGCCGGGCGTCGGTCCTCCCACCGACGAAGAGCGGGCGGCATTGTCAGTGGCGGGCAGCATGATGACGTTCATGACCGAAAACCGTGCCCTGAACTCCTCTGACGCCTATGCGGAGGCCGTGACGACCGCCGTGGCGGCATCGGCCGCGTACTACGGCGACGGGACCACCCCGCTTGGTGACGACGAGTACGACGGACTGTTGCGCGCCATCGCGGCCTACGAGGAGACCCACCCGGACGAGGTGCTGGCCGAGTCGCCGACGGGGAAGGTGGCGGGCGGGGCCGTGCAGGGGGACGTGCCGCACTCGGTGCCGATGCTCTCCCTCGACAACGTCTTCGACGCCGACGAACTCACCGAGTGGGCCGCGGGGCTGGAGCGGCGCCTGGGGCACCCTGTCGCGGGGTGGTGTGTGGAGCCGAAGCTCGACGGCCTCGCGGTGGCCGCCCGCTACCGAGGCGGCCGGCTCGTGCAGGTCCTCACCCGCGGCGACGGTCTGGCCGGTGAGGACATCACCCACGCCGCCGACGCCGTCCTCGGGCTGCCGCCGGTCCTCACCCAGTCGATCGACGTCGAGGTGCGCGGCGAGGTGCTGCTGACGACCGCCCAGTTCGAGGAGGCCAACCGGATCAGGCTCGCCCACGAGGCCACGCCCTTCGCGCACCCGCGCAGCGGGGCGGCCGGCACCCTGCGGGCCAAGGACCGGTCCTACCGGATCGAGCTGACGTTCTTCGCCTACGACGCGATCGGCCTGGACGGCTTGGACCACGTCGCCCTGCTGGAGCGGTTGGCCGTGCTCGGCGCGAACACGGCCGTCAGCACGGCTGCCGCCCCGGTGCGATGCGAGACCGTGGAGCAGGTGCAGCAACGCATCGCCCTGATCGCCGGGCTGCGCGCAGAGCTGCCGTTCGGGATCGACGGCGTCGTCGTCAAGGCCGACTCGGCCGAGGACCAGCGGGAGGCCGGCAACGGCTCGCGCGCCCCGAGGTGGGCGGTGGCCCGGAAACTGGCGGCCGAGCACAAGGTGACGCGTCTGCTGGCGGTGGAGTGGAACGTCGGCCGGACCGGGATCATCGCCCCGCGCGCCGTTCTGGAGCCCGTGGTCATCGACGGGGTGACGGTCACCTACGCCACGCTGCACAATCCGTCCGACATCACCCGTCGCGGGCTCATGATCGGCGACCAGGTCTTCGTCTACCGGGCCGGTGACGTGATCCCCCGGGTCGAGGCACCTCTGGTCGACCAGCGCACCGGCGCCGAGGTCCCGATCGTCTTCCCCGAGGCGTGCCCCCGCTGCGGGGATGCGATCGACTCCTCCGAGCAGCGGTGGCGGTGTGTGCGCGGCCGCAGTTGTCAGGCCGTGGCCTCGGTGATCTATGCCGCCGGGCGGGACCAGCTCGACATCGAGGGCCTCGGCGGCACGCGCGCGATCCAGTTGGTGGAGGCGGGCCTCGTCCACGACGTCGCCGACCTGTTCACGCTGACCCGCGAGCAGCTCCTCGGCCTGGAGCGCATGGGCGAGACCAGCGCCGGCAACCTCCTCGCCGCGATCGAGACCGCCCGCGGGGCCGCGTTGAACCGCGTGTTCTGCGCCCTCGGCGTCCGCGGCACCGGGCGCACGATGTCCCGTCGAATCGCCGCGCACTTCGGGTCGATGGCCGCGATCCGGGCTGCCGGTGCCGACGCGCTGGCCGGGGTCGACGGCATCGGCACCGAGAAGGCCCGCGTCATCGCGGCAGAACTCGCCGAACTCGCCCCGCTCCTCGACAAGCTCCGGGCCCAAGGGGTCGGCATCCAGGTCACCGAGCCGCAGGGGCCCCCGACCGACGGAGAAGCCGGCGAGGCCTTGGCGACCGGCGGCCCGCTGGCCGGACAGGCCGTCGTGGTCACCGGCTCCATGACCGGCCCCCTGGCGGCGCTGACCCGGAACGAGATGAACGAGCTCATCGAGCGGGCCGGCGGAAAGGCCTCGTCGTCCGTGTCCAAGCGCACCACTCTGCTGGTCGCGGGCGAAAAGGCCGGCTCCAAGCGCACCAAGGCCGAAGAACTCGACATCCGCATCCTCGGCCCCGAGGAGTTCGCCGACCTCCTCGCCGACCTCCTCCCCACCGCCTAGCCGGTCGCACCGCCCCTGCCCACCGGGGCGCGGGGGCGCACCCCGCGTACGGCCACGCCCGGTGCCCGGTGGACGACGGGGTCGATGACGGGGCCCGGCACCGAGGAGGTGCCGGGCCCTCGCCGCATCCGGGAGTTCAGCGCCGCGGGACCGTGATCTGGTATCCGTCGTCGAGGAGTCGGGGCAGATAGCGGCGGAGCGCGGCCACGCTCTGGGACCGGTTTCCGCCGGCGTCGTGGGAGAGGACGACGACACCGGGCGCGGCGCCGTCGAGGACCCGTCGGACGACGGTGTCGGTACCGGGTTCTTTCCAGTCCAGGGTGTCGACGGTCCAGGCGAGCGGCTCCATGCCGAGTTCGGCGCCGATCTCGAAGGAGTGCCGGTTCCAGGCCCCGTAGGGCGCGCGGTACCAGAGCGGGGCGGCGCCCAGGGTCCGTTCGATGACCTCGCTGGTGGAGCCGAGCTCGTCGCGGATCCGGGAGGGCCGCAGCTTGGGGATCAGGGGATGGGACCAGGAGTGGTTGCCGACGACATGGCCGTCCGCGGCCATCTCCCGCAACAGGTCCTGGTTCTCCACGGCCATCTCGCCGCAGACGAAGAACATCGCCCGGCAGTCGTAGCGGCGCAGGGTCTCCAGGATGGCGGGGGTGTAGCGGGGATCGGGTCCGTCGTCGAAGGTCAACACCATCGAGCGGCCGACTCCGGACATGCTGAGGAAGGGCCTCCGACGCACCGGCGGTACCGCGCGCCGCAGGGGCGGGGGCGCAGAGGAGGTCATCGGTTGCAGGCGGTAGGCGGACGGGCGGAGCCGGGCGGCCCGCGCCTGCGGCCCCGCGGCCGGGCGCGCGCTGCCGCCTCCGGGTGCGCTTCGGGGTTCGGGTGCGGGCGCGAACCGGTCCGCGGAGAGGACTCCCACGGTGGCAGTGGCTCCGAGGGCGGCGGCGAGTCGCAGCACCGTCCGGCGCCCACCATTCATCTGGTCCTTTTTCATGACCAATGGTTCGTACGGATGGGGGCTCCTCCCCCTCATCGACACCGGCCGCCCGCCCGAAAACACCCGATGGGCCGACAGCCGTGCGGACCGGAGCGAGCCGGTCGACGGCGCGCACCCGGAGCCCGGTCCGCCGCCCGCCCCACCGGAAGGATGCCGACGGGCCGTCTCCCCCGCGCGGACGGCGCGGTCGCCCGGCCCCGTCCTACTTCCCCATCACCAAGCCGTCCCTGTCCGCGCCCCGGCTGAGTACGGCCCGTCGGATCGCGTCGCGGATCGCGATCCGGTGCGCGTCCGCGCCGTCCGCAGCACCGAGGTTCACCACGCGACCGCTCACCGTGTCGAACCATTGGGGCAGGAACTCCGCCCTGGTGACTTCCCAACGTCCCCCGGGGGTCCGGGGCGGAGCGAAGGTGAAGCGGCCGATGCTGCTCTGGTTGCCGCGCGGGTCGTGGGCGCCCTCGTGGTTGATCATGTCACCGGCGATCTGGTCGCCCATCCCGTAGACCACCCAGGTCCCGTTGACCTTCTCGTACGCCTGCGGAACATGGGCGTGGGTGCCGATGATCAAGTCGATGTCCGGGCGTCCGTCGCTCTGCGAGGCGGTCAGCGCCCGGGCGAGGGAGAGCTGCCTCCGGTCGGGTTCGGTCTGCCATTCGGTGCCCCAGTGGACGCTGACCACGACCACGTCGGCACCGGCCTCACGGGCGGCGCGCGCATCGGCGATCACCGTGCCCTCGTCGAGCAGGGCGACCGCCCAGGGCTGCCCCTCGGGCAGCGGGCGGCCGTTGGTGCCGTAGGTGTAGGCGAGTTGGGCGACGGTGGCACCACCCGCCGTGAGCAGGGTGGTGCGGGCCGCCTCCTCCGCGGTCCGGGCGGAGCCCGCGTGCCGGATCCCGACCCGGTCCAGGGCGTCGAGGGTGCGCCGTAGACCCGCCGCCCCGCTGTCGAGGGTGTGGTTGGAGGCGGTGGAGCAGGCGTCGTACCCGGTGGCCTTGAGCGCGGCGGCGACTTCGGGGGGCGAGGCGAAGGAGGGGTAGCCGGTGTAGGGGCCGCCCTCCTTCCCGTACACGGTCTCCATGTGGCAGAGGGCGAGGTCCGCGTGGGAGACGACGGGCCTCGCACCGGACAGCATGGGGCCGAAGTCGTATCCGGTGCCGCGCGCGTCCTCGGCCGCACGCCGGATGATCGAGTCGTGCGGGAGGACGTCCCCGGAGGCGACGAGGGTGAACCCGGTGGGGGCCGATGCCCCGCCGGGCGCGGCGGACGGGACGGCGGGGCTCCCGGTCCGCGCGTCCCCGACACCCGCCGCGGTGGCATCGGCGGCCGGACCGCTCCCACCGGCGCAAGCGGTCGCGGCCGCGAGCAGGAGCGCGGCGAGCGCCACCGTCCCCGGCGATCTGGTGCGTGAGGTCATGTACGGCACTCCGCCCTATTCATGTGATGAACATCTGTTCTGATGAATTGACCGTCCAGAAAAGCCGCAGTCAAGGGTCAAGGCCGCACCGGGCAATGAACCACGCCGAAACGGACGCATCGACTCCGCCTGACCGCTCGCCGTACCGCTCGTCGCTCGGTGCGACCGTTCGTCGCAGACCGGTGTCCGTTCCCTGTCCCCCGCGGTGCGGATGCGTTCCGATACGGCCCGGACGACGAGCCGCAGGAGAGGCGGGAAGCATGACGACGGCGACGACCGACGAGCGGACCCTGGAAGAACTGCAGCGGGACCACGGCCCCGCGCTGCTCTCGTTCTTGCTCGGCTTGACCTACGGGGACCGACAGCGGGCCGAGGACCTCGCCCAGGAGACCCTGGTGCGGGCCTGGCTCCACCCCGAAGCCTTCGCCGGGCCCTACGCCTCGATGCGCCCCTGGCTCTTCACCGTGGCGCGCCGCCTCGCCATCGACGCCCGCCGCTCACGGCTCGCCCGCCCCGCCGAGATCGGCGACGGCGTCCTCGCCGTGACTCCCGATCCGGCCGACTCCACCGCCTCGGCCGAGGCCGCACTCGACGTACGGGCGGCCGTACGGGAGCTCAGCCCCGAACACCGGGCGGTGCTCGTCCGGATCTACTTCCGCGGCCTCACCGTGAACGAGGCCGCCGACGAGCTCGGCATACCCGCCGGGACCGTCAAGTCCCGCTCGTACTACGCGCTGCGGCAACTCGGCCGTTCCCTGCCCGGCTACCGCCCGCGTCACGGCGTCATTGCCCGGTCCCGCGCCGGGGCCGCACAATGACGCCGTGACGCTGACAACCGCTGCCGCCGAAAAGGTCCTCGCCGACAACTTCGCACCCTGGGTGCTCGACCTGGGACTCACCGTCGAATCCGTCGCCGTCGACGGCCACGAAGCCGTGCTCAGGCTCCCCTGGTCGGACCGATTGGCCCGAGAGGGCGGCGGGCTCTCGGGCCAGGCCCTGATGGCTGCCGCCGACACGGCGACGGTGATCGCCGTCGCGGTGGCCCGGGGCGGCTTCGTACCGATGACCACCGTCCAACAGTCCATCAGCTTCCAGCGCGCGGTGATCGGAGCCGACGTGCTCGTGCGCGCCCGCCTGACCAAGGCGGGGAAGCGGATGGCCTTCGCCGACATCACGATGACGGCCGAAGGGACGGACGGGGCGGCGGCCCATGCGACCGCCGTCTACGCACTCCTGGGGTGACGCTCCCGATCCCGGGCGTCCGGACCTGCCTCCTCCCCCTACCTCCCCCGTCCCTGCTCGCCCTTCCGGCATTCCCAACCCCACCAGCACCGATCCGGCCGGAAAACGTATCCGAAACCACACGGGCGAGTTGAGCAAAGCAGGACCCGCGGAGCTCCTCCAGGGAGGAGGCTCTCCTCCGGACCCCTGACGTCCGGGGTCCGCCACGCCCGGGAGAAGGTGGGAGCATTGCTGCCCGAAAGCACGAACGACACCGGCGGGGCCGGTGGCGGCCGCCTCGCCGTGCCGATGGCATGGCTGTGTGCCGAGTACCTGGCCGACGAGGTGCTGCGGAGGGCGGCGCTCGTGCCCTCCGGTTCGTTGGAGTACCGCGCCGGCCTCCAGGCCCTGACGCTGACCGTCCACCTCGCGGAGGAGCCGGACCGTCCGACGGGCACACGGGCCGGCCGCCGGCCCGACGAATGGCTGCGCCGCACCGCGTACGACCGGCCCTGGCCGCCCTGGGTGGAGGAGCGGCTCGCCGAACGGCTGGCGAGCGGGGGCGACGGACCGGACCTGGCACTCGCACGAACCGCCTGGAGCCGCCTGCGGAACACCTGGGTCCGCGCCGTGGACCTCGACGACCGGACCGACCCCGCCTCTCCCGTCGACGAAAGCGAACAGGCCTGGCTACCCGCCTGGAAGCTCGGTCTCCCGCTCGCGCACCTCTCCCTGTACCTGCGCTGACGGATCCCAGAGCGCCGAGGGGTGCACCCCCGAACGGTACTTGGGAATGCGCACCGTCACCTTCATGCCCGCACCGACCCCGGTCTCGATGACCAGGCCGTGCTCCGCCCCGTACACCTGGCGCAGCCGTTCGTCCACGTTGGACAGGCCGATGCCGGAGCCCGGCGGGTGTTCGCCGCGCAGAACGGCGCGCAGCAACTCCGGGTCCATGCCGACGCCGTCGTCCTCGACCGTCACGACCGCCTCGGCACCCGCGTCCCGCGCCGCGATGGTGACCCGGCAGCCCCGCTCACGGTCCTGGAGGCCGTGCTTGACGGCGTTCTCCACCAGCGGCTGTAGACAGAGGAACGGCAGGGCCACCGGCAGCACCTCGGGAGCGATCTGCAGGGTCACCTCCAACCGACTCCCGAAGCGGGCACCGGCCAGGGCCAAGTACTGCTCGATGGAGCGCAGTTCGTCGGCGAGTCGGGCGAACTCCCCCTGCTTGCGGAAGGAGTAGCGGGTGAAATCGGCGAACTCCAGCAGGAGCTCCCTGGCGCGTTCGGGGTCGGTGCGGACGAACGAGGCGATGGCGGCGAGGGAGTTGAAGATGAAGTGGGGGGAGATCTGGGCGCGCAGGGCGCGGATCTCGGCCTCCACGGTCCGGGTGCGCGAGCGGTCCAGCTCAGACAGCTCCAGCTGGACCGAGACCCACCGGGCGACCTCGGTCGCGGCCCGCACCAGGACGGCCGACTCCCGCGAGCCGTAGGCCACGAGCGCGCCGAGCACCCCCTCCTCACCGGTGAGCGGGGCGATCACCGCCCAGCGCAGCGGACACGCCGGATCGTCGCAACCGCTGTGCACGGAACGGCTGCGACCGGTCTCCAGGGTTTCGGCGGCGCGCTCCGGAACGTGCGCACGGTGGTGCTCCTCGCCCGGTCCGTCCCAGGCGAGGACCGCGCCCCGGTCGGTGAGGCAGAGCGCCTCCGTGCCGAGCAGCGAGCGCAGCGTGCGGGCCGCCTTGCGGGCGGTCTCCTCGGTGAGCCCGGCGCGCAGCGGGGGTGCGGCGAGCGAGGCGGTGTGCAGGGTGTGGAAGGTGGCCCGCTCGACGGGGGTGCCGAGGTCGGGGTCGGCCGGGGGACCGCCGCGACGGGCCGCGAGCCTCCCCAGGACGAAGCCCACGGCGAGCAGCAGGACACCGGCGGCGGTCGCGGCGACGAGGACGGTGCCGGTCATCCGCGCTCCTCACCGTAAGGAACGGGGGCGCCCGTCGCAGCACCCCACGGGCGGCGGCCATCGCTCATCGACACGCTCCCCGGACGGGGAGGGTGCCGGCGAGTTCCTCCGGAAGGTGGAGCCGGGCCAGGAGGGCGGGGGTGCCGGGCGGGATCCGACGCGGAGTGGCGAGCGAGACGCACACCATCGTCAGGAAGCCGAGGGGAACCGACCAGACGGCCGGCCAGGCCATCAGGGTGTGCGGCCACCCCTCGGGGGCCAGCCCGGCCCGGGTCGCCATCACGGCCGCGAGGGCGGAGCCGCCGCCGAGCAGGAGGCCGGCCATGGCGCCGGGCGGGGTGAGCCGCCGCCACCAGATGCCGAGGACCAGCAACGGGCAGAAGGAGGAGGCGGAGACGGCGAAGGCGAGGCCGACGGCGTCGGCGACCGGCACCTCGGAGGCAGCGGCCCCCACCCCCAACGGGACGGCGGTGGCGATCAGGCTCGCGAGGCGGAAGTGCCGGACGCCCCCGGAGGACAGCACGGACTGGGTGAGGACCCCGGCGACGGACATGGTGAGCCCGGAGGCGGTGGAGAGGAAGGCGGCGAAGGCACCGGCCGCGAGGAGCGCACCGAGGAGTTCGCCGGGGAAACCGCCGAAGACCCGATCGGGCAGCACGAGCACGGCTGCGTCCGCGGAGCCGGTGAGGACGAGTTCGGGGGCGTAAATCCGGCCGAGGAAGCCGTAGAGGGGCGGAAGGAGGTAGAAGGCCCCGACGAGGCCGAGGACGACCAGGGTGGTGCGTCGGGCCGCGCGGCCGTGCGGGCTGGTGTAGAAGCGGACCGCGACGTGCGGCAGCCCCATCGTGCCGAGGAAGGTCGCGAGGATCAGTCCGTACGTGGCGTACAGCTGGTGCCCTTCGCGTCCGCCGGCCAGCGGTTGGGACCAGCCGAGGGGGTCGGTGACGCTCGTGGCCCGTTCGGGGAGCGGCGTGCCCGGCGGGAAGGCGAGCGAGGTGCCGGCGAGGACGCGATGGGTGCCGGGGGCGAGCGTGACGGTCCGTCCGGCGGAGCGGACGGAGTCGACGGTACCGGTGACGGTGACCGTGAGGGGTGCGTCGAGGTCGATCCGCACCGTGTCGGCGACCCGGACGACGGTGTGGTCGCGCAGGACGGCGGGTGCGTCGAAGCGGGCCCGGGGCGCCCCGTCCCCGTACCAGGCGACGAGGAGGAAGAGGGCGGGGACGAGGAGGGCGGTGAGCTTCAGCCAGTACTGGAAGGCCTGGACGAAGGTGATGCTGCGCATGCCGCCCGCGGCGACGGTGCTGGTCACGACGACGGCGACGAGCAGTCCACCGGCCCAGTCGGGGGCTCCCGTGAGGATCCGCAGGGTGAGTCCGGCGCCCTGGAGTTGGGGCAGCAGGTACAGCCAGCCGATGCCGACGACGAAGAGGCCGGCGAGCCGGCGGGCCCGTGGGGATTCGAGGCGGGCCTCGGCGAAGTCGGAGAGGGTGTAGGCCCCCGAACGGCGCAGCGGGGCGGCGACGAGGACGAGCAGGACGAGGTAGCCGGCGGTGTAGCCGACGGGGTACCAGAGCATGGCGGGGCCCTGGACCAGGACGAGTCCGGCGATCCCGAGGAAGGAGGCGGCGGAGAGGTACTCGCCGCTGATGGCGGCGGCGTTGAGGCCCGGACGGACGGTGCGCGAGGCGACGTAGAAGTCGGAGGTGGTCCGGGAGATCCGCAGCCCGAGGGCTCCGATGAGGACGGTGGCGAGGACGACGGCGGTGACGGCGGCGACCGCGTAGCTCTGGTTCATGCGGGGAAGGTCACCGTTCGACGGTGCCGGCGGAGCCCGTCTCCACGAGGCCGGTGAAGTCGCGCTCGTTGCGCTCGGCCCGGCGGACGTACCAGTGGCCGACCGTCCACACGACCGGGTAGACGCCGATGCCGAGGGCGGCCCAGACGAACGCTTCGGGCACGGGCAGCGCGAGCAGCAGCGGCAAGGTGCCGACGAGCAGGGCGAGGGCTCCGAGGGCGGTCAGGGCGGCGCGCAACTGGCTGCGCATCAGGGAGCGGACGTAGGTGTGGCCGAGGGTGGTCTGTTCGTCGATCTCGGAGCGGGCCGGGGCGTGCGCGGGGCGCCTGCCGCTCGGCCGGGGCACGGCTCCGGGAGCGTGGGCGGAGGCGTAGGTGACGGTCTCGCGCCGGGGTCTGCGCGGGGGGTGGCCCTCGGACATCGGCGTCCGCTCCCGCCTCTCTCGACGACTTCCGGTGACGCGCGCGGGCGGCGGCACCGGCCCCGCGACGCGTGGAGTCTACGCAGCGGGCTCGGGGGACGGTAGGCGTCAGGCGGATCCGCCCCCGGGCCTGCGCATCAGGAGGTCCCGCAGGTGGCGGGCGTGGCGGCGGCTGACGGCCAGGTCGGTGTCACCGAGCCGGACGGAGGTGGCGCCGCCTTCGAGCCGGAGTTCGTCGATGCGGGCGAGGGCCACGAGGTGGCTGCGGTGGATGCGGACGAAGCCGCGGGCGGCCCACCGCTCCTCCAGGACGGAGATCGGAATGCGGACGAGGTGGCTGCCGCGGTCGGTGTGGAGGCGGGCGTAGTCGCCGTGGGCCTCGACGTACGCGACGTCGTCGACCGGGACGAAGCGGGTGACGCCGCCGAGCTCCACGGGGATCTGCTCCGCCGTTGCGGGGGCGGTGGCGGCGTGGACCAGTTCGTGCAGGCGGCGGACGGCCTCGGCGAGGCGCTCGCGGCGGACCGGTTTGAGGACGTAGTCGACGGCCTTCAGGTCGAACGCCTGGAGGGCGAAGCCCTCGTGGGCGGTCACGAAGACGACGGACGGGGGGCGGGCGAACCCGGCAAGCAGGCGGGCCACGTCGAGTCCGGTCAGGCCGGGCATGTGGATGTCGAGGAAGACGGCGTCGATGCCGTCGTCGCCGTCGGGCCCGTTCTCCAGGGCGCGCCCGATCCTCCGCAGGGCCGCGGTCGCGTCGCCGGCGCCCTCGGCGGTCCGCACCCGGGGGTCGGCGCGCAGTAGGTACAGCAGCTCTTCGAGGGCGGGTTCCTCGTCGTCGACGGCCAGGACGCGCAGCATGCGGCGCAGTCTAGGGGTGGAGGCGGCGGTCGGTGCGGCCCCTCCTCCGGGCACGACCGTGCGGCGGGGTGCCGTGGCCGTCGTCGGGCGCCCGCCGGGGGGCGCGGAACAGCCCTTAGGGTGTGCGACGTGCGTGTACTGCTCGTCGAGGACGACGAAGACCTCCGGTTCGGGGTGGCCGCCGCGTTGCGGGCCGCCGGGCTGGCCGTTGACGAGGCCGGCGATCTGCCCCGCGCCGACGAGGCGCTCTTCGTCACGGCGTACGACTGCGCGGTCTTCGACCGGATGCTCCCCTCCGGGGACGCGGCCGTCTACGTGGAGGGGATGCGGCGCAGCGGACGGAACGTGCCCGTGCTGTTCCTGACCGCCCGCGACGCGGTGGCGGACCGGGTGGAGGGCTTCGCGAGCGGTGGTGACGACTACCTCGTCAAGCCCTTCGCCGTGCCCGAGCTGGTCGCACGGGTGCACAGCCTGTGCCGGCGGTCCGGCGTCGTCCGTCCGCCGGTGCACCGCGTCGGTGACCTGGAGGTCGACACGGCCCGCCGCCACGTCCGCCGGGCCGGGGTGCTGCTCACCCTCACGCACCGGGAGTTCGCCGTGCTCGAAGTCCTCGCGGCGCGCTCGGACCAGGCGGTCTCCCGCTCCGAACTGATCGAGAGCTGTTGGGACGAGATGGCCGAACCGCAGTCGAACGTCCTGGAGGTGGTCGTCTCGCAGCTCCGCCGCAAGCTCGGCGATCCACCGCTGATCCGTACCGTGCGCGGGGTCGGCTACCGGCTCGCGCCGCCGGACGACGCACGGTGAGGACCGCCCGCCCGCGCCGGTCCCGACCGCCCACGCCCACCGCCCGGGTCCTACGGCTGCGCAGGCGGATCAGCCTGCTGTTCGCGCTGACCAGCGCCGTGGGGCTGATCGCGATGGCGACCTTGGCGGTGCGCAGCGACAGCAACCGCTGGCGGGAACAGCTGGACCACACCATGGACGCGGACACCAGTTGGGCCCTCGGGCTCCTGGAGACCGACGAGGACGGCCGGCTGGTCACGGACGTCCTGGCGGACGCGGTGGACACCGCGTGCCCGCCGCTGGCGGTGCTCCTCGCGGACGGGGACTCCCCCGGTGCCCTGACGGTCCGGCACGCACCGGTGCGGCCGTGCCTGACCGTGGGCCGGGAGGTGGTCCTGGAGGCGGGGCGCGAGGCGGTGCGGGCCGATGGTGCGCGGGCCTTCGACGGGCGCACGACGGGCGGCGCTCCGGTGCGGGTGTTCGCCCAGCCCTTCTACGCTCCCGAGGCCACGGACGACGAGGGACCCCAGGGCGTGCTCGTGACCGTGTCCGACGCCAGCGCCCAGCGTGCGGACCACCGTCGGCTCGTGTGGCTGGTGACGGGCGGCTGCGCGGTGCTCGTGCTGCTGTCGGCAGCGGTCGGTCACGCCCTGTCGGGGCGGGCGGTGCGCCCCGCGCTCGCCGCCCTCGACCGGCAGGAGGCGTTCCTCGCCGATGCCGCACACGACCTGCGGACTCCTGCCGCCTCGCTGCGGACGCTCGCCGAAACGGCCTTGCGCGGCGAGACGGACAGCGCCGACGTGCACCGGCGCACGCTGCGGCTCGCGGAGGGCATGGGTCGGCTCGTCGACGGTCTGCTCACCCGGGCCCGGCTCATGTCCGGCACCGCCGCGGTGGCACGACAGCCGCTGCGCCTGGACCAGTTGGTGGAGGCGGTCGTCCAGGAAGCCATCGCGGCCTCCGCCCCGGAACCCCACGTGCGGACCGTGGCCGAAGCGACCGTGGTGGTCGCCGATCCCGACCTCGTGCGCCGGGCCGTCGGGAATCTGTTGGACAACGCGTTCGCCCACGGCCGCGCCCCCGGCGTCCCGGCGGACGTGCTGGTCTCGGTGGGTCGGGACGGCACGGTGACCGTCGAGGACGCGGGTCCCGGTCTGCCCCCCGAGGTCGCCGGCTCCCTGTTCGAACGGTTCCGCAGCGGATCCGGGTCCACCGGTCTCGGACTGTCCATCGCCTCCTGGGTGGCCCACGCCCACGGCGGAACGCTCACCGCGGAACGCGGCGGGCGCGGCGGAGCCCGGTTCGTCCTGCGCCTGCCGACGGAGGACTGAACCCGGGCGGTGCGGGCACACCGGTGTGCAGGGCCCGGGTGCTCCGCGGAGCCGGGCGGACGGCCCGGGGCGGGTCGGGCGGGCGGCGTCTCCCCCGCCCGGAGGGACGGGCCGCCGACGGGGCCTTCAGGAAAACCTCAGCATCGGTGCCCGATGCTTCCGTGGACCGACCATCCAGGGGAGTTCCACGTGTTTCGCACCACCGCCCGCCGTCGGGCCCTCGCCCTCGCCCTCGCCGTCCTCGGCGCCGCCTCCTCGGCCGCCTGCACACAGGTGTCCGAACGGCCCGGAGACCGGCCCCGGGCTTCGGCGGCGCCCGCCGACCCGGCCGCCCGCACCGACCTGCGGCGGTTCTACGGGCAGCAGCTCGACTGGCAGCCCTGCGGCGACTTCCGTTGCGCTGCGCTCACGGTTCCGAGGGACTACTCGCGGCCCGACGACGGCAACACCTTCGTCCTGCCGGTGGTGAAGGCGGCGACCGCGGTCGCCGGCAAGCGACTCGGCTCGCTCGTCCTGAACCCCGGTGGGCCGGGCGAATCCGGTGTGGGGGTGCTCAAGGACGGCATCGCCGAGGACCTCGGCCGGGGCGTGCGCGAACGGTTCGACGTGGTGTCCTTCGACCCGCGCGGCGTCGGCGGGAGCAAGCCCGCTGTGACCTGCCTGGACGGAGGGCGGGCGGACGAGGACTCCGCCGCTGCGGAAGGTGTCCCGCTCCACCCCCGGACGGACACCGAGCGTGCCGCGGCACTGGCCGAGGCACGGGCGACCGCCGAGGCCTGCCGAAAGGCCAGCGGTCCGCTGCTCCCCCACGTGGGCACGGACGACGCGGCCCGCGACATGGACGTGCTGAGGGCGGCGCTCGGCGAGCGGAAGTTGACCTATGTGGGCTGGTCGTACGGCACGAGCCTGGGCACCTCCTACGCGGAGCAGTTCCCGCGTCGGGTGCGGGCGATGGTCCTGGACGGAGCGGTCGACCCCTCCTTGAACTGGCGGGAGCGCGTGATCGGCCAGTCGGTCGGGTTCCGGAACGCGGTCGCCGAGTACGCCGCGTCCTGTGCCGAGGTCGTCGGCGAGGGCTGCCCCGGGAAGACGCCCGAAGGGATCCGCACCCTCATCGACGGTCTGGTCGAACGGACGGAGCACGAGCCGCTGCCGGTCGACGGGTCCGAGGCCGGGCTCGATGCCACGGGCGTGGTGTCCGCGCTCTCCCTGTCGATGTACACCCCGGAGGAGCAGTGGGCGGGCCTGTCCGAGGCGCTGCGTGCGGCGGCCGACGGGGACGGCACGAAACTGGCGGCACTGGCGGCGGGTGAGGAGGATGCTCCGGCCGGAGGGACGGAGGACGAGGCGGCTCCGGCCGAAGAAGGGGGCGCGGACGTGCGCCCGGAGCCGTCCGGGGAATCCGCGGACGACGTGCCCGAGGACAACGCCGAGGCGGCCCTGATGGCGATCAACTGCCTCGACGTGCCCCATCCCCGCGACGCGCAGGCGTACTGGGACGCCCTCTCCCCCGCCCGGAAGGCCGCCGGGGTCTACGGCACGTCCGGGGTGACGGCGGAGCTGGTCTGCAAGGACTGGCCGACCGGACCGCAGAAGCCGCACCGGGTGGACGCGGCGGGCGTTCCCCCGGTGCTCGTCGTGGGCACCGAGGGCGATCCCGCGACGCCGTACGACGAGGCGGTGAGCCTGGCGCGCCAGTTCCCCGGTGGCATGCTGCTGTCCTTCGACGCCCCCGGACACACCGGGTACGGCCGCAACGCCTGTGTGGGCGAGAAGGTGGAGGAGTACCTGGTGTCGCTCAAGAAGGTCGAGCCGGGCACGACGTGCGCGCCGTAGCGGCGCCCGGATCCAACAGGTCGAGTTCGGCGGTGAGGGCCGCGGCCAGCGCGTCGACGTCCGGAACGGCCGCGCCGTCGGCGACGAGGCCGACGTGGACCTCGCCGGCGTACGGGGACATGGCCACGGCGAGGGACTGGCCGCGGGCGAGCGGCGCCATGGGGAAGAGCGCGCGCAGCGGGGCTCCGCCGAGGGAGAGCGCAGAACGGGGCAGCGGCACCTGGGTGACCAGGAGGTCGAAGAGCAGCCGGGCCGCCCCCGCGGCGAGCGGGGCGCCGAAGCGGTGGGCGAGCGGGGGCAGCTGGTCGGCGAGGAGCGCCACGGCACCCGCTCCCCTGGAGGGCCCGGCGGCCTTGTTGCGGTCCATGGCGTCCCGGACCGCGGCGAGCCGGACGTCCGGGGAGGGTTCGGTGACGGGCAGGTCGAGGAGGTAGCCGGAGAGGCTGTTGCCGGGGCCGGGCGGGGCGCCCGGCCGACGGCGGGAGACCGGGACCAGGGCGCGGGGGTCGGCGTCCGGCAGGGAGAGGCCCCGCCCGTCGAACCAGCGCCGCAGGGCGCCGGCGACGAGCGCGAGCAGCACGTCGTTGGCGGTGCCGCCGGTGGTGCGGCGGATCCGGTGGACGCCGTCGAGGGACAGGGTGGCCGTGGCGATCCGGCGGGTGCCGCTGGAGTCGGCGGCGAGCGCGGTGGCGGGGCGCCCGTCGAGACGACCCGCCCGGACGACGGAGGAGCCGACGACCGAGGCACCGACCTCGACGGCCCGGCCGAGGTCGCCGATGCGGTCACGGGCGAGGTCGAAGAGGCGGCCGGGCCCCGGCAGCCAGGAGCGCGGGGGCACCGGGCGGGGACGGCCTGCGGGGCGTCGGCCGGCAGCGATCTCGTCGAAGATCCCGGCGCCGATGGCAACGGCCCGCATGCCGTCGGCGAGGGCGTGGTGGAGCTTGACCAGGACGGCGAAGGAACCGTCGGGGGCACCGCTGAGCAGGTACATCTCCCAGGGCGGCAGGCCGCGGGCGACGGGGCGCTCCATGAGCTCGGCGGCAAGCCGCACGGTCTCGGCGGGGAAGTCGACGCCGGGAAGGGTGATCTCGCGGACGTGGCGGCACACGTCGAAGTCGGGATCGGCGCTCCATGCGGCACCGCCCACGGGGATCAGGACGTCACGGACCCGCATCCTGAGCCGGGGGACGGCGGCGGCGCGACGGGCGAGCAGCGCCAGGACGTCGACCGGATCGTGTCCGGGGGACGTGGGTGGGGGGCCGAAGTGGGCGAGGGCCCCCAGGTGCAGGGGGTGATCGGGTGATTCCAGGTGCCAGAAGGCCAGGTCCAGGGGTGCCAGTAGCTCGCTGCTCACGGTGTCCTCATGTCCTGCGCTGAGAGGCGGATACGGGAAGTCAATCGCGTACCGTCAGTTACGGTCAAGTACGATCACTTCACGCACAGTTAACATGCTCACTGTTCTACGGTGAACTCGCACCAGACGCACTTGCCGCCGCCCCGCGATTCCACGCCCCACGCGTCGGAGAGCTGGTCGACGAGGAACAGTCCCCGACCGGACACGCCCGCCTCTCCCGCCTCCCGGCGCCGGGGCAGTGCACTGGACCGGTCCTCCACCTCCACGCGGAGTCTCCGGGGCGGCCCGGCGAGGATCCGCAGCGTCACGATCGCCCCGCCGTCGGTGTGCATCAGGGCGTTGGTCATGAGCTCGTCGGCGACCAGCTCCATCTCGTCCGCGCGCTCCCCCGCGCCCCAGGCCCGAACGGCTGCCCGGACCATGTGGCGGGCCGAGCTGAGCGCCTCCGGGTCGTTCTGGGCCACGTGCTGTTGGAAGCGCCCCGCACCCCGGGCGCGGTAGGAGCCGTGACGACGCAGCAGCAGGATCGCGACGTCGTCCTCGCCGCCGCGGTCGACGACCACGTCACAGAGGTGGTCGGCGAGCTGTTGGAGGTCGGCGGGGCCGCGTCGTACGAGCGCGGAGAGCCACTGGAGCCCCTCGTCGAGGTCGGCACCGGGCTTCTCCACGAGACCGTCGGTGTAGAGCATCAGGGTCTGCCCCGGGTCGAGCTCCAGGGTGGTCACCGGGTAGTCGAGGCGACCGAACTCGGCGGAGAGGCCGAGCGGCAGCCCGCCCTCCACCGGGGCCCTGCGACAGCCTCCGGCGACGTCCCTGATCAGCGGGTCGACGTGACCGGCACGGACCACTTGGACGACGCCGGTGGCGAGGTCCACCTCCGCATAGGTGCAGGTGGCGAAGCGCTCGGTGTCGAGTTCGTGGAGGAAGACCGAGGCCCTGGCCATCACCGTGGCCGGGGGGTGCCCCTCGGCTGCATAGGCGCGGAGCACGATCCGCAACTGTCCCATGACGGCGGCCGCATGGGTGTCGTGGCCCTGGACGTCGCCGATGACGGCGCCGACCCGGCCGCCGGGCAGCGCGATGACGTCGTACCAGTCGCCGCCGACGTCCCGGCCGAGACGGGCCGAGCGGTAGCGGACGGCCGTCTGGGCACCGGGCACCTCGGGGATCTTGCGCGGGAGCATCGCCTGCTGGAGCCCTTCCGCGAGGTCGTGCTCCTGCTCGTAGAGCATGGCCCGCTGGAGGCTCTGGGCGATGCTGCTGCCGAGGGCCACGAGGAGGGTCCGTTCGTCTTCGCTGAAACCGGTCCTGTCGCTGTAGAGCAGGCCGAGCGCACCGATGGGCCGGGCCTGGGCGATCAGCGGCAGATAGGCGGCGGCCGTGATGCCGAGCCCGCTGATGTGGGGCCAGAGCACGGGGAAGGAGTCGGCGAAGTCCCGGGCCGACTCGATGAACCGGGGACGCAGGGTGCGGATGACCTCGCTCATCGGGTACGGCTCATCCACCCGGGTGAACCGGGTCCCCGGCACGAAGGCGCCCTCGGGCCCCTCCGCGACCAGATGGATCCGACCGGCATCGAGGAGCCCCATGACGAGGCTCGCCGCGCCGAAGTGTTCGAGCGCGTGCGAGTCGTTGAGCAGGTCGATGACGTCCTGCACGGTGCGGGCGTAGGCCAGGGCGGCCGTGGTGCCCTCGACGACGCCGGCCCGCTGGCGGCGCCCTTCGTCGAGGCCGAGTCGGGCGGCGGACTCGGTGAGCTCGTGGGTCGCGTCGCGCAGGACGCCGACGATGCGCACGGGGCGGCCGGTGTCGTCGCGGTGGACGAGGCCCTGGGTGTGGGTCCACTGGTAGCGGCCGTCGCGGCGCCGGATCCGGAAGTAGGCGCCGTACTGCTCGTTGCCCTCCTTGAGGGCCTGGGCCACCAGGGTGTCGAGCCGACGGGCCTCGTCCGGCAGCACCCGCACGCTCAGGCTCTCGGGCAGGCCGTCGTAGTCCTCGCGGTCCATGTCGAAGACGGCGAGCGCGGCGTCGTCCATGACCATCGTGCCGGTGAGCAGGTCCCAGTCGAAGCCGCCCATGCGGAAGGCGGAACCGTAGGCGGCCAGGATTCCGGCAGACGAGTCCTCCGGTGGACGGTGCAGCCGACCGATCGGCTCCCCGCCCCCGTTGCCCGCGTTCATGGGCCCACGCTAGGCGGAGCACCGCCCGCGCGCACCAGGGAGATCCGCTTCACCCCTCGAAGGTCTCCGGCTGGTCGGGCACCGGAACGACCGGGAAGAACTCGGGCGGCAGCTCGCCGTCGGGAACGGGGGGAGGGTCCGCGAACGGGTCGAGGAAGGGATCGGCGTACGGATCGGCGTACGGATCGGGCATCGACGGCGTGGGGGGATCGGGGGTCGGCGCCGGCGGCTCGGTGCCGGTGCCGCCGGATCCGGACGGGTCGGTGGCCTCGGGGAGCGGGGTCGCGGGGGCGGGCCGCACGGGATCCGGGGAGGCCGGAGCCGAAGGCACGGGGGTCGGGACGGTCGGGTCGGGCGTGCCGGAACCCACGAGGGCGCACGCATCGGGGGCACAGGACGGCTCCACGGCGGGCTTGCGGTCCACGTCACCGTCGCTGCCCGTCCGTCGCTCGATCCAGGTGCGGTCCGTGGTGTTCACGATGACCAGGCTGGTGACGACTGCGGCGGTCGGCTTGACGACGATCACGCGGTCGGGATCGAAGTCGTCCCAGGGATCGCCCTGGTGGACCCCGCTCCGGTCGGCGGACGGGCTGCGGAGCGGGTTCCCGCAGGCGCAGCGGACGCGCGGGGAACCGTACGGGTCGACGAGGACCGCCGTGCCCGTCTGCAGCACGGCTTGGAAGGCGCTGGCCCGGCCCTCGCGGTAACCGTGGTTGGTGACGCGGACGTCGTTGCGCAGGGCGACCGGGGTGAGGCCGCGCAGCCAGCCGGCGACATCGGCCTCGGGGACGCCGGCGGCCTCGGCGAAGGCGCGCGCCTTGACCGGATCGGCGGTGAGGAGTTCGATCTGCCGCTTGACGTCGCAGCTGCCGATCGCGCGCGTACCGCCGTAGAGGCCGGGGGTGGAGCCGGTGACCTCGCGGAGCTGCGGCACCTCGCCTTCGGCCCGTCGCTCGGGGGCGGTCGGCGGAGCGGTGTTCCGGACGGTGGAGGCGGTGAAGGGGTCCGGGCCGTGGGCGCCGATCGACTGGAGGACGACGTCCTGGACGGGGGCCGCGCCGGGTTCGCCCCCGGTGTTCCGCTCCTCGGCGGAACAGCCCATGAGCAGCAGGGCCGCGAAGAGGGCCGCGAGGCCGGGACGCACGGCGGCGAACAGGGGCACGCGGGAAGCTCCGGGGGGCCGTCGGGTCCGATCGGTGGGAGGTTGCGGCTCGAAGTCGCCCACGCGCCGTCGCACGGGCACGAAGGGGGCTCGCCGGATCGGGGCGAAGCGGGTTCGCCGGGTCGGGGCGAAGGCGGTTCGCCGTGTTCGGCGGAGGGGTGGGCGCACCTGGTTCTCCCGACTTTCTCTCCCCCGGGCCCGCGCCCGGTTTCGACCAGTGCCTCATGTCTGTCGCAGCGCGCGCGGGGCCGCAAGCGGAGGGCGGCCGACCGGGCGGTGGCCTGACCCGACGGGGCGCGGCCGACCCTCCGCACCAAGGACTTGAACGTGTTCAAGAAAGCATCTACGCTCGTCTTGTTACTTGAACACGTTCAAGAGGGGGGTGGTTCCACGTGACCACGCTGTCGTTCCTGGTGAATCCGGTCGTGATGATCGGTATGTTCTGGGTCGTTCCGACCGGGCTCGCCCTCATCGACGGCCCCGCGCCCCCGGGATGGCAGCTGCTCCAGCGCGCCTGGCCGCTGCTCGCCGCCCCCGGTGCGCTCTCGCTCTGGCTGCCCCGCTCCGGGTTCGCGACCGCACTCGCCGCCGTCTACGCCCTCGCCACCCTGGCCCTCGCCCTCCAGGCACCGGCCCGGCTGATGCTGACCCGTTCCCTCCGAGCCGCCGAGATCGCCATCCTCACCGCCCTGACGGCCCCAGCCGTCGCCGGCCTGGCGCTCGTCGCGGAGCGCGCCTCCCATCCGCTCTTCGGCTTCGACCTGGACATCCTCGCGCTGACCGTTCCGCACTTCCACTTCGCGGGCTTCGCCGCCGCCCTGGTCGCCGGGCTCCTCTGTCGCGCCGCCGACAGCCGCACCTCCCGCTTCGCCGCGCTCAGCGTGCCCGCCGGCACCCTGCTCGTCCTGCTGGGCTACTTCGTCGACGACTGGGCCGAGCTCGCGGGCGCGGTCGTCCTGACGGCCGGCATGGCAGCGGTCTCCGTGCTGACCCTGCGGGAGCGCCACGAGTTCGCCGCCGATCCGCTCACCCGGGGACTCCTCGCCGTCTCCGCACTCGTCCTGGTGGTCACCATGCTGCTGGCGCTCAGCTGGGCGCTCGGCGAGGCCACCGGCCTTCCACACCTCAGCCTGACCTGGACCGCCGCCACCCACGGCCTGGGAAACGCCCTCGGCTTCGCCGTCTGCGGGCTCCTCGCCCGCCGCCGCCTGACGGACCGCACGTCCCCGTCCCTTCCGCCCCGCACCCGAACGGAGCTCCCGGCATGACCCGCCTGCTCACCGACCTCACCCACCGCGCCACCCGCCGACCGGCCCTCACCTACCGGGAGGTCGGCGCCACCCGCGCCCCCGACACACTGCCCGAGGACTACCAGCACCTGCGGCACAGCACGGTCGTCGGGCACGGCAGGACGGCCTTCGAGAGGGCCGGGGCCGCCGTCACCACCTGGCGGATGCACCGGGCCTCCGGGGCCCTCGTCGACGCCGACGCGGAACTCGCCGAGCCGGGGGTCCGCCTGACGGTGGCGCTGGGCGCCGGCAGGTTGCGGTTGGGCGTGCCCTGCTCGGTGATCTGGACGGCGTACGAGGAGGACCGCATCGGCTTCGCCTACGGCACCCTGAGCGGGCACCCGGAATGCGGCGAGGAGTCCTTCGTGGTCACCCTCGGGGCCGACGGCACGGTCCGCTTCACGGTGACCGCCTTCAGCAGGCCCGCCACCTGGTACACCCGGCTCGCCGGCCCCCTGGTGCCACGGCTCCAGCACGCGTACGCACGGCACCTCGGCCGCACCCTGCGGCGTCTCGTCAAGGCGTGACGCGGGGCCGATACTGGAAGCGATGGAGTGGTTCACCGCACCCGACGCCTGGTTGGGCCGGATCGTCTTCCAGCGGGGCCTCGCCGGGCTCTACTGCGTGGCGTTCCTGTCGGCAGCGCTGCAGTTCCGGGCGCTGATCGGAGAACGCGGCATGCTCCCGGTCCCGGAGTACGTGCGCAGGACCCGCCCCCGCCACACACCCTCGCTCTTCCACTGGCGCTACTCCGACCGCCTCTTCGCGGCCGTCTCCTGGTCCGGCGCCGCCCTCGCGCTGGCCCTGGTCGCGGGCGCCGGAGACCTCGTGCCGCTGCCGGTGTCGATGCTCCTGTGGCTGGTGCTCTGGGCGCTCTACCTGTCGATCGTGAACGTGGGCCAGACCTGGTACGCCTTCGGCTGGGAATCGCTGCTCCTGGAGACCGGGTTCCTCGCCGTGTTCCTCGGGAACCAGGACACCGGCCCGCCCGTCCTCGTCCTGTTCCTGCTGCGCTGGCTGCTCTTCCGGGTCGAGTTCGGCGCCGGACTCATCAAGATCCGCGGCGACCGCTGCTGGCGGAACCTGACCTGCCTGTACCACCACCACGAGACCCAGCCGATGCCCGGCCCGTTGAGCTGGTTCTTCCACCACCTGCCGCGACCGCTGCACCGGGTGGAGGCCGCCGCCAACCACGTCGTGCAGCTGCTCGTGCCCTTCCTGCTGTTCGCCCCGCAGCCGGTGGCGACGGTGGCGGCCGGTCTGATGGTGGCGACCCAGCTGTGGCTGGTGCTCTCCGGCAACTTCGCCTGGCTGAACTGGCTGACCATCGTGCTGGCGCTCTCGGTCGTGGACGCCTCCGCGCTCGCCGGCGAGCACCCCCGACCGGACCCGCCGCTCTGGTACGTGGTCCTGGTGGTCGCGGCAACCGCTTTCCTCCTGGTGAGGAGCTACCGCCCGGCCCGCAACCTGCTCTCCCGTCACCAGGCGATGAACCGCTCCTACGACCCGTACCACCTGGTCAACAGCTACGGCGCCTTCGGCACCGTCGGCCGGATCAGGGACGAGATCGTCATCGAGGGCACCGACGAGCCGACACCGCACCCGGGCACGGTGTGGCGGGAGTACGGCTTCCGCGGCAAGCCGGGTGATCCGCGCCGGCTGCCCCGCCAGTTCGCCCCCTACCACCTGCGGCTCGACTGGCTGATGTGGTTCGCCGCGCTCTCCCCCGGCTATGCGCGCGAGTGGTTCGGCCCGTTCGTCGAACGCCTGCTCGCCGGCGACCGGGACACACTGCGACTGCTCGCCCACAACCCGTTCCCGGACGCCCCGCCGACGCACGTGCGGGCCCGGCTCTACCGCTACCGGTACACGACGTGGCACGAACTCCGTACGTCCGGTGCCTGGTGGCACCGGACGCTGCTGCGCGAGTACTTCCCGCCGACCCGCCTCCGAGGGGTTCCCGGGAGTTCCCGCTGAACGCGGCGAGGTGCCCCGGGCCACGAAGGGCCGGGGCACCGGGATGCCGAGGGGATCAGTCGATGCCGGGCAGGATGTGGGGCTCTGCGAGGTCGTCCTCGTAGCCCGCGAGCCGGATCGGGGCCGCATGGGCCCAGACTTCGAGGCTGCCCAGCTCGCCGTTCCGTCGCTGCCGGTCGTGGGGTTCGGCCGGTCGCGGTTCCTGCTTCGTCAGTTCGGGTGTCACCGCGCACTCCTTCGTGTCGCGCTACCTGTGGGACAAGTGCCGGTCGGTCGCGGTGGCGCCGTTCGTCGGGCGGGACCGCGGCCTTGGTGGCAGGCCTGTCCCATGGAAGGCCGTGGGGAATGTGTGTCTCCCCGGTGGCCGACCGTGAACATCAGAGTAACCAAATGAGCACCTCTGCGCTCTACCGGGCTCGAAAGTGTGATGCGATCGGGTGAATCGAGCCGAAAGAGCGCCCCACCAGGCCGGTGAGGCGCTCTTGTCAGAACCCCGGGAACAGCGGTACGGCGGTCCTACCAGTTCGCCGGGGAGTAGTCCTTGAGGAAGCAGCCGTAGAGGTCCTCGCCCGCCTCCCCGCGCACGACGGGGTCGTACACCCGGGCCGCGCCGTCGACCAGGTCCAGGGGGGCGTGGAAACCTTCCTCGGCCAGGCGCAGCTTGTCGAAGTGCGGGCGCTCGTCGGTGATCCAACCGGTGTCGACCGAGGTCATGAGGATGCCGTCGGTCTCGAACATCTCCTGGCCGCTCGTCCGCGTCACCATGTTCATCGCGGCCTTCGCGGCATTGGTGTTCGGGTGACCGGCGCCCTTGTAGCCGCGGCTGAAGACGCCCTCCATCGCCGACACGTTCACGACGTAGGCACGCCCGCTGGCCGCCTTCTTCGCCGCCTCCGCCATCACCGGCCGCAACGCGCTGATCAGGATGAACGGCGCCGTGTAGTTGCACAGCTGGGTCTCCAGCAGCTCCACCGGGGAGATCTGCTCGATGCTCTGGACCCACGTGTTCGTCTCGACGACGTCCGGCACCAGTCCGCCCGCGTCGATGGCGGTGCCGTCGAGGTGTCGGGCGATGCTCGCGTTGCCCGCGACCAGCGCGAGGTCCGCCACCTTCTGCGCCTCCAGGCCGCTCACGCCGACGGGCAGCGCCGCCAGGCCGTCGACCGCGCCCGAGTTGAACGCGCCGATCACGTGGTGCGCAGGGAGTTCGCCGGCCGGCAGCGGGGCGGTCTCGCCCTCGACCAGGGCGGCGTACGCCGAGGGCAGGCGGCGCACGGTCTGCGTGGCGTTGTTGATCAGGATGTCGAGCGGGCCGGCCTCCGCCATCTGGTCGGCCAGCGCCACGGCCTGGGCCGGATCGCGCAGGTCGATGCCGACGACCTCGAGGCGGTGCATCCAGTCCGCGGAATCCTCCATCGCCTTGAAGCGGCGGATGGCGTCCTTGGGGAAGCGGGTGGTGATGGTGGTGTGGGCGCCGTCGCGCAGCAGCCGCAGCGCGATGTACATGCCGATCTTCGCCCGACCACCGGTGAGCAGCGCGCGCTTGCCGGTGAGATCGGCACGCGCCTCCCGCTTGGCCCGGTTCTCCGCCGCACACTTCTGGCAGAGCTGGTGGTAGAAGTAGTCGACCTCGACGTACCGCGTCTTGCAGACGTAGCAGGAGCGCGGGCGCTGGAGTATGCCGGCGATCCGGCCCTCCTCGGTGACCGAGGAGGGCAGCAGGCCCTCGGTCTCGTCGTCGATGCGCTGGGCGGAACCGGTGGCCGTGGCCTCGGTGACCGCCTTGTCGTTCGCGGTCTTGGCAGCCCGGCGCTCCTGGCGGCGGCGCTGCTTGACCGTCCGGTAGATCCCGGCGGTGGCACGCCGGACGGCGATCGCGTCCGGGTGGTCGACCTCCAGCTCGTCGAGCTCGTCGAGGACGCTCAGGCAGACGGCCAGGCGCTCGGGGTCGATGCCCGGCCCGTATTCCTGGATTTCTTCGGTCACCGTCATGGCCTTCGGGTTCCTCGTTCGCTCGTGCGTCGCCGTTCGCGGGCTTTCGAAAGGGCAACTTTACGGAGCGGAGGGCCGCGCCTCCAAACCCGTTCGGGGGGCGTGGTCGAAGACACAGTCGCCGCACAGCCCGCCGCCCGGGGCGCGGTAGTAGAGGCAACAGCTGGTCCGGCGCAGCCCGGGTCCGCGGACCGTGCCGGCGAGGTCGGAATGGTCCAGGAGCCCCGAGGCCAGGACGGCGGCCCGCTCGGCGACCTCGGGCCTGCCCCGGGAGCGCGCCCAGCGGGTCAGTTCGCGCAGCGCCCCGACGAGGGCGGAGCCGGCATTGCCCCAGAGGAGACGGGGCGCGATCCGGCCCCCGCGGTGCAGTGCTGCGTGGAGCGGGACGAGATGGGCCTGCTGCACCGCGGCGCGGAGCTCGTCCACGGTGGCGGGGCGGGTCGCGGAACCGGCCCACCAGAGGTCGTCGGGCGCGACCAGGGAGCCGTCCCAGAACAGCTCGTCGGGATCGAGGGCGGGGAAGCGGCCGTACAGTGCGGCCGGCCCGAGGGTGACGGACCAGAGCCGGGCCGCGAGCCCGAGGTGGGCGACGGAGGCGCCGACGCGACGCTCGGCGGCGCCGAGCCGGGCGGCGACCCGATCCACGCGCGCAGTGAGCGGGCCGTCCTCCCCGGCGTACAGACGGGCGAGCGACCGGTGCGCACCGCCGGTCTCCGGAGCGGTGACCCGCAGGGCGAAGAAACCGCCCGGGCCCCCGTCGCCACCCATGTCCATGCCCATGCCCCCACCCGGCTCCGCGGTCCTGCCCGTCCGGTGCCACCGTAACTTCTTCGAAGTGGCCCCCAGCACCCCCAGAAGACGCCCCCGAACGGGCGGAAGGACCGCTTTGCACCCGTTCCGACCTGCGTGGTCGTACACCCCGGGGCGTAGTCGGGGAGCACGTACTCCATCGGCGGTACCCGCGAAGACGTCCCCCGGTACGACGACGCGATCGGCCGGAAAGAGAGATCGTGGAAGACATGAGCCCTCTCACGCTGTCCGTCGTCCTGGCCCTGGCCTCCGCGGTCGCCTACGCGGCCGCGGCGATCGTCCAGGAGCGGGTCGCGGCCTCCGCCGCGGGCCCGCGCTACGCACCGCTGCGCGTCCCGGCCTGGTGGGGGTCCGTCCTGCTCAACGGCATCGGCGCGACCCTGCACGTCGCGGCCCTGGCGTACGGGCCGCTCAGCCTCATCCAGCCGCTGGGCGCCCTGACGATCGTCTTCGCGCTGCCCATGGCGGCCCTGTTCGTCGGCCGCCGGGCCGGTGGGCGGGCCTGGCGCGGGGCCCTCATGGCGACGGTGGGCCTTGCCGGGCTGCTCAGCCTCACCACCGGGCACGGAGCACGGCAGCTGACGGACGGCGACCGGTGGCTGCTCACCGGGGTCGCCTTCGGCACGGTGGCCGTCCTCTTCGCGGCAGCGCACCTGGTGGTCCGCCCGGTGCTGCGCAGCATCGTGCTCGCGGCGGGCGCGGGCGTCGCCTTCGGCTTCGCCTCGGTCTTCACCAAGGCCGTCGCCGACGCGTGGAAGCCCGCGGCGCCGCTGGCCGAGTGGACCGGCCTCCTCGTGCTGTCCGCGTTCGCCGTGACCGGGCTGCTGCTCTCCCAGGCCTCGTACCGGGGCGCGGGGCTGGCCGCCCCGCTGGCCACCGTCACGGTGGTCAACCCGATGGCTGCCGCCGCGGTGGGCGTGACGACGTTCGGCGAGGGCTTCCGCTACGGCACCGCCGGCGGCGTGGCCGCCCTGATCTGCGGCGCGGTCGCCGCCGGCGGCCTCGTCCAGCTCACCCTCGACCGCATGACCGTCGCGTCGGACGCCCCGTCGGCGTCATCGTCGTCAGAGGGGGACCCCACGCGCCCTGAGATAGGCCAGGGGGTCGATGTCGGAGCCGTACCCGGGACCCGTCCGAACCTCGAAGTGGAGGTGCGGTCCCGTGCTGTTGCCGGTCGACCCTGAACGCGCGATGCGCTGGCCGGCCTCCACCCGCTGCCCCTCGCGGACGGTGAGGGCGGAGAGGTGCCCGTACTGGCTGTAGCGGCCGTCGTCGTGGCGCAGGACGATCTGGTAGCCGTACGCCCCGCCCCAGCCGGCGGAGACGATCCGGCCGCCGGCGACGGCCTTGACCGAGGTGCCGGTGGGCACGGGGAAGTCGACTCCGGTGTGGTAGCCGCTGGACCAGGAGGCCCCTCGGGTTCCGTACCGGGTGCCGATCGAAGCGGAGACGGGCGCGGAGTAACGGGTCCCGGCAGGTTTGGTCTCGGGGCGGGGGGTGGACGTCGCGGACGGCTTGGTGCTGGGCTTCGGGCTCTGTTTGCCGGACTTGGCGCCCGGCTCGGCCGTCTGCCGGGCGCTCGGCCTGGCCGAGGGCTTCGGGGCCGGCTTCGCGGCGGGTGCGGCAGAGGTCTTCGCGTCGGTCCGCCGCACCGGGCCGGCGGCCGGAGGGGCGGTCTTGGGCGCGGTCGCCCCGGCCGTCCGGGACGCCTGGGCGGGCGGTGCGTCCTCCGCGGCCGGCCGTGGTGCCGCGATCCGCAGGGTGAGCCGCTGGCCCGGGTGGATGAGGTCGGGGTCGTCCCCGACGACGGTGCGGTTCGCCGCGTAGAGCCCCTGCCAACCGCCCCGGACCTGCTCGTCGCGGGCGATCGCGGACAGGGAGTCGCCGGGGGTGACCGTGTACATCTCGCGCACGGTGGGCACCGTGGTCGGAGTGGCACTGCGGGCGGGCTGCTCGGGTAAGGCCCGCTGCCCCGGCAGGGAAGTCGTCCGGACCGCGTTCCCGTCGCCGGTCGCCGTGGCCGGCCGCTGGATGGCGTCCGGTGCCCCTCCGCCGCGTGCAAGGCCCGCACGGGAGCCGCAGGACGGCCACGCCCCGGGCCCCTGCCCCTTGAGGACGCGCTCGGCGATCGCGATCTGCTGGTCCTTGGAGGCGAGGTCGGCACGGGGCGCGTAGTGGGTGCCGCCGTACTGCTCCCAGGTGGACTGGCTGAACTGGAGGCCGCCGAAGTAGCCGTTTCCGGTGTTGATGTGCCAGTTGGCGGAGGACTCGCAGGAGGCGACCTTCTCCCACACGTCGAGCGAGGCGGCATGTGCGGCGCCCGCACCCACCAGCGGCAGCGCCATGCCGGCGCCCCCCGCCGTGACGGTGAGCGAAGCACGGTTGATCCGGCTCGGCTGGTGGCGGCGGTGACGTCCGGCCATGGGCCCCCCTTGAACACGACAGCAGCCGTCCAAGTTAGGGGCGGCGCACGCTCCGTGACAAGGGTTCCGCGGAACTCGCGCCCCTTCCGTCACCTTTCCGTCCGCTCCCGGTCACCCGCCGGCGGGCCCGGGCTCGGGCTGGGGTTCGGGTTCCGGCACGGGACCGCCCGGCTGGGGCGCCGGGCTCGGGCCGGGATCAGGAGGGACCGGCACCGGGTTCGGCGGCGGCACCGGGGGCGGCGAGGGCACGGGGGGCGGGATGGGCGATGGGGGCAGGGGATCGGGGTACGGGTGGGTCATCACGGACCTCTCGGGGCGGCGGGGTCTCCCCTTCCAGGGTGACCCCGCCGCCCCGACGGCGCCCGCCGGGCTCCGGGCTCCGGGCTCCGGGCTCCGGGCTCCGGATCACCCCGCAGCCGGGAGCCCCGCCCTCAGGCCCGGGCGGGCACGGCGTGCGGGGGGCGCACCGTGCCGCTGCCGGGGACGGGCGCCGAGGCATCGCTGCCGAGCTCCACGACGCGGTTGTCGCCGTCGACGTGCACGACGCGCGGCACGAACGTCCGCGCCTCCGCGTCCTCCATCTGTGCGTAGCTGATGAGGATCACGAGGTCCCCGGGGTGCACCAGGTGCGCGGCGGCACCGTTGATCCCGATGACTCCGGAACCGCGCTCCCCCTCGATGACATAGGTCTCCAAGCGGGCGCCGTTGTCGATGTCGACGATGTGGACCAGCTCCCCGGGAAGCAGGTCGGCGGCCTCCATCAGATCCGCGTCGACGGTGACCGAACCGACGTAGTGCAGATCCGCCTGGGTGACGGTGGCGCGATGGATCTTGGACTTGAACAGAGTACGCAGCACTTGGGACTCCTCGAAGACGGCTCCCTGCCTGCTTTCTGCAGGTCAAGGGCGTCCTCGACCTTACACCGGCGCCCTCGTCCGAAGTTTGTGAGGAACATCGCCCGGGTCGGGCTGGACGGCTTCCCGCCTGGACTTTCGCACCGCACCGGCGCCTGTACAGGCAAATCCTTCGGGAACGTCCGGCGACCCGTGCTGACCGGATGCCGACTTCCCCAACGAGCCATCAGGCGTGCAGGAGACCCCTCTGCACACACGGACGACGTGCGCCCATGCGCCACCGACCCGTCGGGCACCGACATCGCTCTGGTTCAGAGCACACGGTCCCTTCGGCCATCCGCCTGTCGGCGCTCGACCGCCCCACCCATCCGCCGTGCAAGGCAGCCCACCGTGGACGGCTCCGAGTCGGAACCTGCTGGCTACACCGCATCCTCTCGTGGCAACCGCGCTAGAGAGGAGGACGGCTGCGATGACCGCCTCTCAGGCGTTCTCGTCATGGATCCGCGCGCCCAGATCCTCCGCCCACTCCAGCGCCCACGCCTTGAGTTCTTCGATCTGCCGGGAGGTGAGCCCGTACGCGGTGTAGTCCTCGTCCTCGTACCAGTCCGCGCCGATCAGCCGGTCCCGGAGGTCTTCGAGGCTGAACTCGTCGTGGGCGCGACGGCGCCCCAGGGACTCGAGATCGGCGGTGGAGCGGTGGCGGGAGGCAGCCCGGACGTCGATGAGGTCGCGGACGGTGCCGCGGTCGGCGAGGGCACGGACCTTGGTGCCGATCACGTCGTCGAGGGAGAGGACTGGGCCGTAGGGAGTCTGGGCTGGTGGGGCCCAGAACGCCTCCTTGAGGACGTCGACCTCGCACTCCTCGCCGGTGTCCGGATCGGTGGCGAGGAACCGGCCGCTGAGCGGATCGGTCTCGACGTGCGTGGTCCGCCATCCGCGCGCGCTGAGGCCGGCTGTGAGTGAGGCGACGATCTCCTGCATCGGAGCAGGGTTCTCAGTGGCGACGTCGAGGTCGCGGCTGAAGCGTTCGACCAGGCCGTGGGCCTGCACGGCGTATCCGCCGGTGAGGACCAGAGGGTAGGGGGAGCCGAGATCGAGGATGTCGGCGAGGAGACGCTCGTGGAGCGGGGTGAGCTTCACCCGGCGGTCGCGCTGGTCGTAGCGGTGCGGAGCAGCTCGGGGAAGGCGTCCTCCCAGACCTCGCGGATGTAGGGACTGACCAAGCGCCGCAGCACGGGCCACTGCTCGGTGAGCAGCCGGTGGTGCAGGAGGGCCACCAGGTCCTCACTCAGTCCTTCGGCGAGGACGGTCCGGTAGAGCGTCATGCAGGACTTCGGACGGTCCAGGCTGTAGCTCGTCCGCCCGGACCAGACGATGTGCAGCGGCAGGTCCACGTTGCCCTCGACAGGGCCGGCCAGCGCCTGCAAGCACTCGGGCAGTCGGCTGCGGTAGCGGTCCCGCAGCACCTCGGCGCGGGGTGCGGTGATCGTCGTGTCCATGCATCCAGTATCGCTGCCGGGAGGCGGCGGCATGGTGGATACGAGACCCTGTCGTACGTACGGATCGGGCAGCCGCCTGCCCTTCGCTCGGACATCTCACCCCGTGGACGCTTCGCCCATCATGGCCTGCACGTACAGCCCCCCGGGTGGTGCGGCAACCGGCTGCCCTGCCGACCCAGGACCAGCCCCGCTTCACGGGCGCGGGTGATCGTGGGCAACAGGTCACGCGGAGGGCCGCCGCGGTGGAGTGAGCTCCGGCTTCGGTCGCGGCGTCGGGAGGGGCGACGGTGTCGAAGCCGAGGCCCATGACGCCGGCGCAGTGGACGAGAAGGACACCGGGGCGGACGAGGCGGCGACAGCGGCCGGAGGGGCAGGCGGCATCCACAAGGCACGCCGCTTCGGCTCCGAACGCAGCCCACTCACTCAGGACCCATGCCGCGGACGAGCTGTCGAGGCACGCAGCCAACGCCTCAAGCAAGAGTCAGGCACCCGTGTCCAGGCCCCCGTCATGGCGGGCCCTTGAACAGGGCACGCAGCGCTTGGGACTCCTGGAAGACGGCTCCCTGCCTGCTTGGTGCAGGTCAAGGGCGGTCTTCACCGTTCAGGTGGACGGCCGGCGCGTGAGCGAGGCGCTCCACCACACCGCGTGACGGACGTCGAGCGCGGCAACGTGGACGATCGAGGTGAAGCCTCTGGCGGTTGCGGACGGGTTCCTGTGGTGGGACCTGTCCTCCCAGGATCTCCACGCTTGTCCGTGGACCGGGACGCCGTACGGCGAGGCCGGCTCAGAGCGCGATGAGGCCGGCCGTCGTCGGCGTGAACCCGCAGGCGTCGAAGTAGAACGGCCGCAGGTCGTCCTCGAAGTCGACGTGAAGCCATGCACATCCGGCTTCGCGGGCTTGCCGGGCGGCCTCGGCGACGAGTTCGGCCCCGAGCCCGGCATGGCGACGGCCTGCCGCGACCACGGTGTCGAGGATGAACGCGTGAACGCCGCCGTCCCATACGACGTTGACGAAGCCGACGAGGTCGCCGTCATCACGTGCACAGACCCACCCGAGGCTGTGGCGTTGCACCCGCGTCAGCCAATCGATTTGCAGGGAGGATTGGTCGAAGCCCTCCGCATGCAGCGCATCGACCTCGGCGTTGCCGAAGCCGCCCCGCCACTCATGAGTGATGGTCATGGCGCGAGCGTAGACCGCTGTCCTTGCCCGATCCTCCTCCGCAGGCAGGACATGACGTGGTCGCCGTCGAAAAAACCTCACCGGACCCCTTTCATCCTGTGCTGGAGGACGAAACGGTCTGGTCAGCGGGTGGGGTGACGAGGCAGGCCCCAGAGAACCCTCTGCCCGGGCGTCCTCGCCCCCGAACGCCGGTCCGACCGGCCGGAGGCGACCGGATACAGTGCGCGGGACGGCAGTTCGGTCAGGAAGGGGAAGCGTGACCGACACCAGCAATGCCCGGTCCACCGAGGGCGAAGCGCAAGCTCCGCGGCAGAGCAGACTGCACCACCTGATGCGCTACGTCCCCCTGATCGCCCCCGTCCTGCTGTGGGCCGTGCCCTGCTGGGTGCTGCTGTACACCGGACAGCACTGGCCGCTGGCCGGCACGCTGGCCGGCACCGCCCTGTTCGGCCTCGGCCTGATGTGCATGCCGCTGGCGATGGTGCGCGGGCACGGCCGACGCCAGCAGGACCGGGCGGCGATCATCGGTGACACCCTGCTGGGCACCAGTTGGGTGCTGTTCACCTGGTCCGTTCTGCTCGGCGTCCTGTTGCGGCTCGCCCTGACCGTGGCCGACGTCGGGAACGGTCAGGTCCGGGCCCGGATCGTCACGTGGGCCGTCCTCGGCGTGACGGCCGTACTGCTCGCTTGGGGGTACGCCGAGGCCCGCCGCGTGCCGCGCGTACGCCGCCTCGACGTGCACCTCCCCCGCCTGGCTGCCGGGCTGGACGGCCTCCGCGTCGTCCTCATCACCGACACCCACTACGGCCCGCTCGATCGCGCCCGCTGGTCGACCCGGGTGTGCGAGAGGGTGAACGCCCTGGAAGCCGACCTGGTCTGCCACACCGGTGACATCGCGGACGGCACGGCCGAACGTCGCCGCGCCCAGGCCGTCCCGCTCGGTACCGTGCGGGCCACCCGGGCCAAGGTCTACGTCACCGGCAACCACGAGTACTACAGCGAGGCCCAGGGCTGGGTCGACCTGATGGACGAGTTGGGCTGGGAGCCGCTGCGCAACCGCCACCTGTTGCTCGAACGCGGAGGCGACACCCTCGTGGTCGCCGGCGTGGACGACGTCACCGCCGAGTCCTCCGGGCTGGCGGGCCACCGCGCCCACCTCGCCGGAGCCCTGGACGGCGCCGACCCCGACCTGCCCGTCCTGCTCCTGGCACACCAACCCAAGTTCATCGACCGGGCAGCAGCCGCAGGCATCGACCTCCAGCTCTCCGGCCACACCCACGGCGGGCAGATCTGGCCCTTCCACCACCTGGTCCGCATCGACCAGCCCGTCGTCGCCGGCCTCAGCCACCACGGCACCCGCACCCTCCTCTACACCAGCCGCGGCACCGGCTTCTGGGGCCCGCCGTTCCGCGTCTTCGCCCCCAGCGAGATCACCCTGCTCGTTCTCCGCTCCCCGCACCAGCAGTCGCGGTAGCCGCCGTCTGCGATCACGGTGGTGTCGCCGACCGCGTCCTTGGCTCCGGAGAGTTCCCGTACCTTGCCGTCGTTGCGGTCCCTGGGCGTCCACGTGCGCGGGCGAACGTTCCCGACTGCGCCTCAACTACCGGAGCACGGAGGAGATCCTGCGCTGGTCCGCGTCCCTCCTGGACGGTCAGCCGGTGGGTCGGCTCGGTGAGGACGACGAGGATGACGGGGGCCAGGACTCGCTGCGGGGTTACCGTTCCGAACTGCACGGCCGGGTTCCGGCGGCTCACGGCCACGGCAGCCAGGACGACGAACTGCGCGCACTGGTGGACCAGATCCGCAGGTGGATCGACCAGGACGGCGTGAAGCCGTCCGAGGTGGCCGTGTGTGCACGGTTCAACACGCTGGTCGACGCGGTCACCACCCGCCTGCGTCGGGAGGGTGTGCCCGCCGTCGCGGTCAAGGACGATCCGGGACCGTCGGTTTCCGGTGTGCGGGTGGCGACCATGCACGCCATGAAGGGGCTGGAGTTCCGCTGTGTGGCCGTCGTCGGCGTGACGGCCACCGTGCTGCCGTTCGCTCCGCAGGTGACACCGATCGACGAGGACGCCGCACAACACCGGTCTGACCTTCTGGCCGAACACTGTCTGCTCTTCGTGGCCTGCACGCGGGCGCGCGACGCACTGGCGATCTCCTGGAGCGGTGAGCGGAGCCGCATGCTGGACCCCGTCACCGGCTGAGACCCGTCGGGGTCCCGTCCTACGGACCGAAAAGGGGTCCGTAGGACGGGACCGTCTGATCGCGGTGACGTCACCGCGATCAGACGAGGATTTCGCGCACGACCACCGTGTGCGTCTTGCCCTGCGTCTCGTAGGAGATCGTGCGTCCCGTCGGCTGCCAGGCCAGCGCATGGCCGAGCGGAGAGGACGGAGAGACGACGTCAGCCTCTTCGGTGGGCAGCTCGGCGATCGTGTACAGGGTGTCCTCGTCCACTCCGCCGTCGAACTCCAGGCGGAGCAGCGCTCCGGGAATCACCACGTCCGGGACGGCCCCTTCCCTCCCGACGCCGACGGCATCGAGGAAGGTCCGCAGGAAGAGAAGGTGCTTGGTGTGCCGGTCGCGCCGATCGTTCTGGGTCCTCCTGAGGAACAGCAGCTGTGCCGCGTCCGCTCTCTCGGGGGTATCGAAGGGAGCATCGACCACCGTCTGCAACTGCTGCACCTCGCGTACCAACCGCTGGAAGGCCCCGGCAGGGACCTCCCGGACCGGCAGGGCACCCGGTGCGCCCGAGAAGGGCGTCTCCGTCCGCGTCTCGCTCCCGGACGGTTCGGCGGGCGCCACCCCCGGGGCGTCGTCGGGCGACGACTGCGCTGGAGCGCTGTCCCGGCTCCCGGCCTCGTGGTTCGACGCCCCCCGCTGCTCTGAAGGCGCGCCGTCGCCGGCGGCAGCCTCCCCGGCCCCTGCCGCATCTGCTGTGCGGACGGTCGTGGCCACCTCGGCCGTGCCATCGCCGGCTTCTGCCCCGAGGCCGGTCGCCGCATCGCCGCCCGCTTCCACCTCGCCGGGCACGGTGCCGTCGGCAGCACCGGTTCCTGCCGGCTGCCTCCCGACCGGTTCGATGCCCAGCCGTTCCAACTCGGCCCACAAGGGGGCCAGCGCCTGCTCCGGGTCGAGGTGGTAGCGGCTGCCCCGGATCCGGACGAACGTCCAGTCGACGCGTTCCAGGTCTCGCTGTCTGGCGGCCGCGGTGGAGGCGTCCTCCCCCTCGGCGAAGACGTCGCCGTCACAGGCGACCGCGAGGCGACGCGTTCCGCCCTCCACGACGAGGTCGATCGTGTGACGGCCCACCTTGTATCCCGGTCGGACACGGTAGCCCCGCGCCTCCAGTTCCAGGTACACCCTCTGCTGGAACAGCCCGTCGAACGCCTCGTGCCGGACATCGGGCAGAACCTCGCCCTCGACCGCCACGACGTCCTCCTCCGTGGGGCGGGTGAGCTGATCGAGCCACCGCCGGCGCAGGTCGTTCTCGTGGAACTGTTCGACCCGCGCGCTGTGGAACACCCACACCTGGTCCTGGGCGCGCGAGGCCGCCACGTTGATGCGCTGCTCGTAGGTCTTGCCGTTGAAGCCGCCCGGTACCGATCCGGCCGCCGTCATGGCCGAGTTGACGAACGAGATGAACATGATGTGCCGCTCGTCGCCCTGGAAGTCCTCGGCGTCGCCGACCCGGATGCGCCTCTCCTCGCGCTGCTCGTAGTCGAGGCGCTCGGCGAGCAGGTTCTCCAGCTCCGTCAGGTGGCCCTTGCTCGCACGGAGGCTGATGACGCCCATGGTCTTCCCCGCGTAGGCGGGGTCGGCACAGCAGCGCACGATCGCATCGACGAGGGCCTCGGCCTCGACGGCGTTGGTCAGCCGGGTGCTGGTTCCGACGGCTTCGCCCGTCTCGACGTACACCGTGCGGACCGGGGGCAGCCGGTCCGCGCCGTACTGCCGCAGGGGCAACAGGTCACGGTTGTAACAGAGCTCGTTGGAGAAGGAGATGATCTCCGGCATGCACCGGAAGTGCTCCTTGAGCATGAGCGTGCCGCGGCCCGCCGAGAGTGCCTCCGTGAGGTCGAAGAAGCTGGACTCGGGGCCGAACAAGCTGCGGACGTCCGGTTCCAGCGCGGTGAGCAGACGGTCCCTGAGGTGGAAGTACTCGTCCTGCTTGAGGCCGACGTTGGACGGGCTGACCTGCTTGCTGTCGCCGACGACGACCATCCGGTCGGCGAGCCAGCTCAGCAGCATGGCCTCCAGACCGGACTGGCTGGCCTCGTCGACGATGACGACGTCGAACAGGCCCGGTCGGTCCATGGGCACGGTCTCGGCGACCTGGTGCAGGGGCATGATCCAGGCCGGCACCGCCGTCTGTGCCTTGCGCAGGGCGGCCTGCGCGTCGCGCCGGTAGCGGTGCTGGTACTTGCCCTTGATGCGCCTCGCCGCCTGCTGATAGGCGCTGAGCGCCCGGGACTGGTCGCCGGTGAGCAGGCCGAGGCAGCGGTGCCAAGCGCGGGCGGCGGCGAGCCGTGCCAGCATGATGCGGGCCTCGTCGTCGGCCTCCGTCAGCCGTCGGCGCAGGGCGCGCTCGGCCTCGGGGTCGGTCAGTCGCTCCATGCGGTCGCGCCACGCGGACCAGGCCCAGGCCTCGGCGAGCGAGGGCAGCCTGTCGTCCCAAGTGCCGTCCTCGGCCGTGGTGGAGATGCGGTCCGCGAGGGCCGGGAACGCCTCGCGGACGTGGTCGAGGGCCACGGCCTGCTCGGCTCGCAGCCGAGCGGCCTCGCGCACCTCGGCCATCTCTTCGCTGAACGTGCGGTAACCGTCGGGGTCACGGTCACGGACGGTGCCGAGTGCGCGCACGACGGCGGGTGACGCGCCCGGCCGGTCGCCCCAGAGGCGCAGCAGGTCCTCGCCGTGCTCGATGACCTTGCGCGACCGCTCGGCCGCGCGCAGGGTGGTCGCCGCCCGCAGGAGGGCGCGCACGGCGTTCTCGACGGCCGCCTCGTGCCAGGTGGCGACCGCGAGGGTCGGTGAGGTGGCCGCGGCGGTCAGGACGTCGGTGCGGGCGGCGGCGACGGCGAGCAGCGCGTCCAGCACTTCCGCGTCCTGTCGCAGCCGTGCGAGGCGCGGTCCGTGTCCCTGCCAGGCGGTGACGGGCGTGCCCCACTCGGACTCCAGCTGGGCCAGGCGCAGTTCCAGCTGGACGCGGGCGAGGACGACGGCCGATGTCGGGACGTCCTCCGGCGCCCGGCCGTCGACCCGCACGGCTTCCACGAACGCGCCGACCGCCTTCGCCAGCTTGGAGCGCATGCCGAGGGGTCCGCGCAGCTTCTGTCCCTGCACGAGCCCGTCGTGCAGTGCGGTGACCTGGGCGAGTGCCGTGGCCGGATCGTACTGCTCCAGGCCGCTGACCATGGCCGTGCCCAGGGCGGCGGACGAGACGTCGACGGCCGCCAGGGTTTCGGTGACGGCGGCCTGCCGGCTGCGGGCCTGCCAGTCCTGTCCTTCGGTCACCTGCTTCAGGAGCGTCGTGGCCCAGTCACCGGCCGCGGCGGCGAGAGCCGCGGCGCGGGCGCGGGCGGCGGAGAAGGCGTCGAGCGCCGAGGACAGCCGCTGCTGTTCCCCCTCGCCGAGGCTCCTCACGGCCGTGTCGTACTCCGCGCACACCGGGTCCCGGCGTGCGTCCGCGTGTGCTTCTTCAGCCGACCGCACGATGCGCACGGCTTCCTCGAAGTCACCGGGGGCCGGCAGCTCGTGGGGGCCGGGGACTTCGGCCGCCAGGGCCTGGTGGTGCGAGGTGTAGGCACGGGTGGTGTGCAGCAGGCGCAGGGCCTCGTCGGCGCTCAGGGCGGGCTGTTCCTGCGGGACCGGGCCCAGCCAGTCGTACCGTCCCGCCTCCGTGGTGAGGCGCTCGGCGATCTCCTGCAGGCTGCCGCTGTAGTCGCCGATCTCCGCTTCGAAACGGTGGGTCTCCTGTTCGCGCAGTGCGGCGAGATCGCGCAGCATGGCCTGCTGGGCGGCACGGGCCCGGGCGAGGCGCTTCTGGAGGGTGCTGATCCTCTGGCCGGAGGCCTTCTCGTCGTAGCCCGCGTACTCGCTGAGGATCCGCTGCACGGATGCTTCCAGCTCGCGCTGGGCGGCGGCGCCGTCCTCGGTGCGGCTCACGCACAAGTCGCGGACGGACTCCGGCAGTTTGTCCCGCAGCACGCGCAGGGCGCGCGGGGTGTGGCTGGTGATGAGGACCCGCTTGCCCTGCGCCAGCAGGTCGGTGACCAGGTTGGCGATGGTGTGCGTCTTGCCGGTGCCGGGCGGCCCTTGGACGACGACGAGCCGGTTGGCCCGCAGGCGTTCGGCGATCGTGCGCTGCTCCTCGTTGGCGGGCAGCGCGAAGTACATCTCGTCGCCGTCCTGTACCGCTCCGCCGTCCTCCGCTGCCGCGAGGTCCGCCGCGGTCAGTGCGCCGTCCCGGCCCGCGATGTGACCGAGCAGTGCGGTGGGCGGCGTGCCCGCGTCGATCTGCCGGGCGATGGCCTTGAGGGCGTCCATGGTGGAACGGCGACTGCGCTCACGCAGCACGAGTGCGGGGGTGAATCCCACCTGCGGGACATCGAGGCTGCGCGGCTTGGCGCGCTCGACGGTCGGCGCGTAGCTCCCGGCGCTGTGCGCGGCGTTCACCCAGCTGCGCAGGGCGGTGTGCACGGCGTCGAGGTGCTCCGGGTCGGTCACGTCGGAGGCGTCTTCCAGCACTTCGACGATCGCCTCGCGCACCGCGCCCGGAACGTGCTGGGCCCCTTCCAGCATGCCCTCTTCGAGTTCCAGTCCCGTGCCGGTGGGGTCGGGGGCGGCAGTGAGCGCACCGGTGGACGGGTCGAGCCGGAGGGTGGCGCGGTGCGTGAGGAGGTGTCGTTCCACCCTCTGTCCAGTGGTCGTCTGCCAGGTGAGCCGGCCGAGCCCGAGCACGAGTTCGTACGCCTCGCCGAGGCCTGCGGCGTCCTCGTGCATCTTGTGCAGGCGGTCGTACAGCCTGACCATGGGGTCGATGGCGCGGCGTCGTTCCGCCCAGGCCAGCCATTCCTGCTCCCAGGCGGCGTACAGCTTCTCGATCTTCTCCTGCTGGGGGTGTTCGTCGAGCTCGTGGTAGGCCTTGTCGAGCGGGATGCCCCGGGACCAGTCGGGGAAGTCGGGTTCGATGCGCCGGCGCAGGTGTGGTGCGCGGGGCTCCTTGAAGTCACGTATCCGGGTCTCGTCCACCCAGGGGGCGAGCAGGGCCTTGGGGTGCGGCGCGTCCTCGCGCTCGGGGCGGGCGACGTTCAGCCAGGCCGGGTCGTCTCCGACGAGGGCGCCCTCGATCATCACCTCGACGCCGGCGTCGTCCGGCAGCTCGTCGAACCACACGGTGCCGGCCGCCCCGTCGAGCGTGCGCACGGGACGCGTCTTCGACTCCTCGGCCTCGGCGAGGAACCGGAAGATCTGTCGGACGCGAGCGGCGTCCAGATCGTCGGGGGAGGTCCCCGGCGCCCCCACCGGGGCGGCTCGACGTCCGGCGGGGGCCGGCCGGGCCGGGGCGACGTCGTGGACGGCCGTCGCGGTGGCCGGCGGGAGGGACCGGTCGTACGTCCTCGACGCGGGGTGCTCACCGGCCTCCGCGGCGACGCCCGGTGCCGTGCCGAAGGTGACGCTTCCCCGGTCGCCCTCCGGGAAGCGGACCTCGATGTCCAGGTCGTCGGCAGAGCCGGCCGGAATGCTGTAGGCCCATGTCACGGAGACCCTGCGCCCCGCGCGCAGGGTGCCCTCGAGTTCGCCGTCGAGCGCGTCACCGCGGAGGTCCCGCACCTGACGGGCCGTCTTGCCGTACGGTCCTCCCCGCACCAGCAGGGTGATGCCACCGAGGTCCAGCGGACGTCCGGTGCCGTTGCTCAGGGACAGGGTGCACCGCACCAGGTCGTCACCCTGCCGGTGACCATGACTGGACTCGGGGTCCGCCGGCACGTAGGGCACGACGTCATCCATGCGTACGTACAGGCCGTCGTCGTACTGGTAGACGGAACCGACGGGCTGCAGATCTCCGCCCAGCCCGCGCTCGCCCTGACTCACACGCCCACCCCACCACTGCTTCTGAGGACCATCCGGTGGCCCGACGGGTCATCCCGCCCCGATCACCACAAGCCCGGCCACATGACACCCCCGACACAGGAACTCGCGTGTGAACTGAGCACACATGGCGAGCGTAGCAGCAAACACGAACCCCCATTCCGCCCTGTCGAGATCCCTTACGAACGGACGCCGAGGGTAGCCGCGCATGGCGCCCCGCACGCCGAACCGACGCCCTCTGGCCTGAAATCCACCCCACCCAAGAGATGTTGACTTAGTTCACGAGGGACACCAGGCTGCCCTTCGACGTCATGCCAAGCGGGACAGCAGTGTCGTACTCACGCAAGTGGGCAACCCGTCGGCCCAGTTGAGGGCAGACTGACTTCCGTACGCCCGACAACCGCCTGCTTCAACAAGCAGTTTCGGAGTCGCCCCCGTCCCGACGCCCCCGATGGGCTCGCGACCCGAGAGGACCAGAACCCCGATGAGCATGGCCGACGACCCCAAGGGCCTGATCCAACAGGCCCTCGACCGGGCGCTGGTCGCCCAGCAGCCTTTGGCGAGGAGGAACGTCGAGCGGCTGCGGCGGGTCCACCCCGACGACGGTCCGCAGGAGCTGATCAGCCGGCTGGATCGCTACTACCTCGCCGGCGTCACGGCCTCCGGAGGTGCTTCCGGCGCGGCGGGGATCCTGCCCGGCGCCGGCATCCCGACGGCTCTGGCCGACATGATGCTCTTCACCGAGGCGTCCGTGCTCTACACGCTGTCGCTGGCCGAGGTCCACGGCACGCATCCCGAGGACTTCGAGCGGCGCAGGCTGCTGGTCCTGACCGTCCTCCTCGGCGACGGCGCGGTGAGCGCGCTGGACAAGGTCGTCGGGCACACCGGCGCCCACTGGGCCAAGAAGATCGTCAAGTCGATCCCGATGAGCGCGATCAACAAGGCCAACAAGGTCCTGGGGCCGCGGTTCATCACCAAGTACGGGACCAAGCAGGGCGTCCTGGTGCTGAGCAAGCAGGTGCCCCTGGGCATCGGTGCCGCGCTCGGCGCCGGAGGCAACCACATCTTCGGACGCCTGACGATCAAGTCCGCACGGAAGATCTTCGGAGATCCCCCGTTGAGTTGGGCCGACGACCAGCACCTGGACGACGTGTCCTTCGGCGCCGAGTCGGCGGGCTCCGCTCCTTCCCGGGCGTCGCTGCCGCATCCCCGACCGACCGCCTCGGACGACAGCACGGCGACATCCGAGCAGACGTAGTAGAAGAAGAGGAGGCGCATGCGCGCCCAGGAGATCACCCCGCTCAAGATCGTCCAGGGGGGACAAGCAGTTCCACGTGCCGCTCTACCAGCGCACCTACAGCTGGGGCGGAGAACAGCTTCGGCGACTGTGGGAGGACGTCGGAGAACTCGTTGACCAGCATCTGGCCGGTGAACCGGCCTCGCCGCACGTCCTCGGTTCCGTGGTGCTCGCACCCGGCCGGATCCAGGCAGGCGGCGTGCAGGGGTGGCTGGTGGTGGACGGGCAACAGCGCCTCACCACGCTGATGCTGACCTTCACCGCGCTGCGCGACCACCTGAAAGAGACGGGTGACGCGCGCGGGGTGGACCGGGTGCACCGCTGGCGATGCCGAGCGGCACCTGGACGACGTACGGCGACGTCGCGGAGCTGATCGGCAGCCACCCGGTACCCGTCGGGGCCTATCTGGGGTCCCCTACCAGGGTGATCGGCGCCTACCGGGTGCTCGCCGCGGAGGGCAGGACCTCCCCGTCGTTCCGCTGGGCGGACGGCGGTGACCGGTCGCCGCCGCAGGAGCTGCTGGCGAGCGAGGGGGTGCACTTCGCCCCCTCGGGACGGGCCCGTCCGTCCCGGCGCCTGTCCGCCGCCGAGCTGGCCACCTTGCCGGGCAGGGACGTGGCACAGCCGGCAGTGCACGACCCGCTCCCCGACGGGGAGGACGCGGTGGCGGCCGAGCGGTTCCACACGCAGTTGCGGGAGAACTGGCCAGCCGCGCATCCCGGCGTCGTGGCGGCCCTCGACTTCTGGCGCCGTCAGGGCGGCCACGTGACGTACGGCCGGCACGAGGAGACGAGTTGCTTCCCCACGCTGGACCTCGGGACCGGCCACCGACCGCACCTGGTGTGGCCGGTCGGGATCTACCCCGTCAGCGGCACGGTCGAGGCGGTCTTCCAGGACTTGAAGAGCCGCTGCCCCTTCGACGACACAAAACAGCGCCGGGAACTCCTGAACGGGATCGACGGCATCGATCTGCCCGAGGCGAAGTCGGAACTGCGCCCGTCCTTCCCGAGCAACGTCTTCGAGGAGCACGGTGACGAGATCTGCGGAGTACTGGACTGGTTCGTCGGGGTGGTGGCGCGACCTGGCCCGGAGGGGCTGAACGCACACCGGGGTCTCACACAGGAAGCCCGTGGTCGCGCCCGCCCGCCTCACCCGCGCTGCGGGGAAGACGGCACCTCGTACCGTACGAGTGACCTCGCGAAGGGTTCGCCGCTGCGCCGGGCGTAGGCCATCCGCTCGCGGACCTCGCTCAGGGTGCGCGGGCGGTAACCGGGCCCGCCACAGCAGCTCTTGTGGAAACGGACCCCGGCGTGCAGCAGCACGGAAAGCGTCCGCCAGGCTGCCGTGTCCCGGCGACGGGGCGCGGCGAAGGCGGAGCCGACGTGGACCAGCGGCAGGGAGCAGCGGGGGCAGATCCGCTCCCTGTCCCTGTCATAAGACTGCTTGTACGAGGCCCGGCAGGGCAGGCAGACGTACGAGGTCTTCGCGTGGGCCATGCCGACAGGGTAGGCGCCCCGAGGGCGGGACTCGACGGATTTTCGCCTCCGTCAGGCCCGGGACCAGCAGGGCGCATCCCGCCCGAGGCCCCGAAGACGGCACTCCTGACGGAAACGCCGCTCACCTCGTCCTCTTCTCCGGTCGGTCGTCGCCGACTCCGGGCAGGGGGCGTGCGCCCTGCAACGGGTCCTTCGCCTTCTTCCCCTGCCGCGTCTTCTGGACTCGGGCCGTCTGCTTCGACGCGGCGGTCTTCCTCGCGTTCGCGGTCTTCCTCGCGTTCGCGACCTTCCTGGCGTGAGCGGCCTTCTTGCGCCGGCTCCGCTCGGGCTGCTGCGCCGATGCGTCCGGTCGGCCGTCCAACCAGCGGCGGGTGCTCGCCATCTCGGCCACCAGCTGGGTTCGTTGGGGTTCGGGCAGCCTCGTCAGTGCCTCTTCCGCTCGCGCCATGAGGGCCGCGGCATGCCCGGGCCCGGGTCCGCGTCTCTGCCGTGCACTGCGCAGGGCGTGCCGGATCTCCGTGTCGCGGAGCAACGGAACACCGGGGAGACCCTCCGGCTTCGGCCGGGCCGCGGACCGTCGAACCGGGCCGCCCTCGACATGGACGATGGTCCGGTGCTGAGCGGGCTCCGCGCTCTGCGGCACGGCGAGCCGACCGTCCTCGGTGAGCGGAAGCCTCGGTGGGGCCGTACGGGACGGCATCCCGTACACGGCGGACGCCCGGTCAGCCTCCCGCTGGCACCACCGTTTGAGCACCGAAGCCGTCGCGGGAACCCCGCAGCCGACGGCGGCGACCACGTCTCCCACGTAGGGCGGCGGGTCGCCCTCCCCACCCCTGATCAGTGCCGACAGCAGCGGGCGACCCTCGCTGCCGCTGCCCCGGTCGACGAGGGCCAGGAGACCGACACGGTCCCGGACGGGCAGCCCGAGCAGATCGCTTCCGGCCGTTCGGGCCAGTGCCTCCCAGGTGGGCCGGGTCCGGAACCGCGCGGCGCTCACCAGCGCCTCCTCCAGCGCGAGCGCCTGCTCCCCGCGCGACCGCGGCACCGGCGCCGCGCCGCGCCCGGCAGCCGCCTCGGCGGAGGAACGCGTGCCCGAACGGCGTCGCGGCTCCACTCCTGGAATCCGGAGGCCCTCCGGAGTCATCGCACAGGCGCCGAGGGGCACCCAGTCGGTGCTGCGCCGGGGATCCTCCGCCCGGAGACGGATGCGTCGTACGACACCGTGCGTCTCGAAGCGGAAACGGAGGAGGTACCCGTACTCGTCGTACAGCTCCTCCATGGTCTCCGGCTGGGCCGCGCCCGGGCCGAAGACCCAGTCGAGGGTGGCCGAGTCACCGGAGAGCTTCCGGCGGGCCCGCTGCCACTCGGCGTGTGCGAGCCCCCTGAACTGGAAGCGGACGTGCTGCTGCCTGGCCGCGCCGACCCGGAAGTCGACGGCGTCTCCCGGTCCGGACCCGAGGTCGCGCGAAGTGACCTTCCCCTTGAACCTGTTGCGTCCGGCCCAGGCGGCGAGGTCGTCCTTGACGAAGAGGTGGTCAGCGCTGGCCGTGCCGGTGGCCGTACGGTGACAGGAGGTGTGGGGCCGGTGGGCGAAGTGACAGACCTTGTCGCGGTACAGACGGTCCGACAACTCGTGGCCACAGCCACCGAGCTGGGTGCCACACCAGTAGGTGTGGCTGGGGTGGAGCCGGCGCCACCGGGTCAGTTCGTCCGCGTCGGTCGGCAGGACGATCGCCCGGCCGGAGTTCCGGCTCCCGATCACCGCGGTCTGCACGAGCCTGCCGTCTGGGCCGATCACTGTTCTCCCCTCGGACCACGACCCCCTGCCTGCCGAGACGACGGGCCGTGGGCGGCGGTTGGCCGGCATCAGTATGCGATCCATGTACTCAGTTCACAAGAGATGAGCGTTCGGTTCACGCACCCAAGCCGGGAACGCGCGGCCGGTCGCATAGATTCGACAGACGGTGGGATCCGGGACCGGGAGGGCACGCGCAGAAGGGCACCCGGGAGTACGAGCAGGCCCTGGAAGCCGTGATCGAGATCCTGCGGTCACGCGCACGCCAGGGCGCAGCGCCCGTTCCGTACGGCGATCCGCGCGGCGAACCGGCCCGGCGCACCCCGTACAGGCGGCCGGGCGAGGACGTACTGCTGCGGACCCGGGAGGTCCAGAAGCCGGGTGAGCACCACGCCGTCCGCTGGCGGTCCCCTTCGCCGTCGCTGCGGCGACGCCGGTCGGACCTGTTCCCGGATGCGGGAGGACGTCTCACCATTCCCGGCGCAAGGCCCCGCGCGTCTGCCGACCTCCATATTTCCTGCACAGCAGAATGGAACGTACACGCTGTAAACAAAGTCAATAAGGGTAGTAGCCTTCCCCTGCATGAACGGCCGTTGGGAACGCCGACAAGCCCAGCCGCCAAGTATCCCGGAGACCGAACCATGACTGCCCGTGAAGCCGTCCCCGTCAGCCTGGCCGAGATCGCACGGATCGCCGGTGTCGGGCGAGCCGCCGTGAGCAACTGGCGGCGGCGCCACGACTCCTTCCCCACCCGGATCGGGGGCACCGACGTCAGTCCTCAGTTCTCACTCGCAGAAGTCGAGCGGTGGTTGCGGGACAACGGCAGGCTGGGGGACATCGGCGGTCGGGAACTCCTCTGGCCGCGCTTCGAAGCGCTCGGCAGCCGAAACGAGTCGGGTCTGGCGATCGCCCAGGCAGCTCTCCTGATGCGCTCCCCCAGGACGCGGACCTCCTCTGCCGACCTCTCTGCGCAAGCCCGTGACCTGGTGGTCCGAACGGCGGAGGTGGGGCGGGAGGCGGGGCCGCGCGAAACCTTCGAGTTCCTGTTGCAACGATGGCTGGAAACCCACGTCCGGCAGCTCAGCACCACGCCGCCGCAACTCGCCGCACTGATGGCTCGGATCGCCCTCGCCGTCCGCCTCGGCCCGGCACGGGGCGGGCTGACCCTCCTCGATCCGGCGTGCGGTACCGGACATCTGACCGCCGCGGTCATACGGGAACACGACCGTCTCGGGCTGGAGGTGCTCGCGTGCGAACGGGACCCGGCGCTGGCCGCGTTGGCGGCCGGTCGGCTCGGCTTCCTCGCGGAGGAGCGCGACGTCCAAACGCGGATCGCCACCGCGGACACGTTGCGGGACGATCCCTTCGCCGGGGCGAAGGCCGACATCGCACTGTGCAACCCCCCTTTCAACGAGCGCGACTGGGGTTACGAGGAACTCGCCACCGATCAGCGCTGGACGCACGGCCTGCCCCCTCGCACCGAACCCGAACTGGCATGGGTGCAGCACCTGCTCGCCCGCCTCAAGCCCGGCGGGGCAGCGGTGGTCGTCCTTCCACCGGCCGTCGCATCGCGCAGAGCGGGCCGCCGCATCCGTGGCTCGCTGCTGCGTACCGGAGCGCTCCGCGCGGTCGTCTCCCTGCCCCCTGGCAGCGCACAACCGCACAGCGTTTCGCTGCAATTGTGGATCCTCCGCGCGGCACCGGACGGCCCTGCGGCAGCTCCCCCCGACCAGAACGCCCTCCTGGTGGACGCCACGCATTTCGCGAGGTCGGGAACGCGCGAGCCGAGCCCCGACTGGGACGGCCTCGGTTCCTTCGTCCTCACGTCGATGGCGGCTCTCGACCGGGTGGACCAGGCCCCTCCGGAGGGAGCGGTGCGTGTCCCCCTGCTCGACCTTCTCGACGACGAGGTCGACGTCACTCCGGGGCGCTACACGGCGGCGGCAGAGCCCTCCCGTGAGGAAATCGCCGTCGAATGGGGAAACTTCGGAGCGTTGCTGACCGACCTGGCCGATCACGCCCGGCATCTGTCCGCACTCGACTTCGAGGCCGGGACTTCCCGGACCGTGACGACGGTGGGAGACCTCGCCAAGGCCGGGGCACTGACACTGCACGCCGGCCGGCAGCCGCCGGAGTCGGCCGCAACGGCCCGCGGGGCCCATGTGCGACTCCTCACCATCGCCGACCTCCTGCACGACGGCACTCCCCACGGTGCGGTCCCCGCCGACTCGGCTCCAGTCGTCGCCGAGAAGGGCGACGTCGTGGTCGCCGGGGTGGCCCGGGCCTTCAAGGCGTGGGTCCATCAGGGACCGCCCATGGCGCTGGGCCCTCAGCTCTACGCCCTGCGGGTGGACACGGAGAAGATGGACGCCCACTTCCTCGCCGGCTGTCTGTACGCGCCGGCCAACGGCCGCCAGGCGGGCACCCACGCCTCCAGTTCGTCCAGGGTGGACATCCGGCGTCTCCAGGTGCTCCAGCTTCCTTTGGAGAAGCAGATGGCGTACGCGGAGACGTTCCGCCGCCTTCGGGCCTTCGAGGAACTGCTCACTGCAGCCGGCAGGTCGGGCAGGGGGTTGGTGGGCGACATGGGCGATCGACTCGCGGCAGGCGGACTGACCACGTGACTCCCTCCGCCCAGCCGGCGCCGCACGTCGAGGAGTGTTCTCCGAGCTGGCGGTGTTGACCGCGCGCCCGTGGACGTCGTGGGCGGGGACTGCGCTTCCGGCCGGACGACCGAGCCGCCCGAAGCGGAGGAAAGCCAAGGGCGGGAAGTCCGGTCGTAGCCGAACGACCGGGCCGTGGGCCCGCACGGCGCACCCGTCGGATCTCAGAGGATCCGTACGGTTCCGTGCGGGAGACTACCGTCCGGGGCGGGTCGAGCACCGAGGAGCTCGGCGCGCGCCGCAGCCCGTCCGTCCGAACTGGAGCAGAACTTCCGTGAACACCTTCCGAAACCCCCCGGGGGTCGCAGCGCCGCTCGCCGCCTACTCGCACCAGGCCGAGATCACCGGTCGGGTCCGGTGGCTCGTGGTCTCCGGCCAGGTCGGCATGACCCCGGTCGGTGAACTGCCCGAGGACCCGGTCGAGCAGCTCGGCCTCGCGTTGGAGAACGTCACGGCCAACCTCGAGGCGGCGGGCATGCGCCACGAGGACCTGGTGAAGCTGACGTTCTACTTCGCGGGCGAGATAGACCTGCAGCGGCGGCGCGAGCGGATGGCCGCATGGCTGGGCGACCTGCGCCCCTGCATGACCGTGATGACCGTGGCCGCGCTGGCCACGCCCGCGCTGCGCGTCGAGGTCGAGGCGCTCGCCTGCACCGAGGACGTCACGGCGACGCAGAGGGGGGAGCAACCGTAGTCGCGGTCCGGCTCCTCGGAGGGCGCCGTTGCCGTCGAGGAGCCGGACGCCACTGCACCGGTGGGCTTCGGGCAGCGGGGCCGTACCGAGCCGAACCGGTGGCGGCAACGGGGACGGATCCCGTGGTCGTCACCGGCTTCGAGGTCACCCTCGTCCGCACCGACCACTGGCTTCGCGCGCTGCTCGTCCTGATGGACACCGGCGCCACCAAGGACGATTGCCCCTGCTGCAGGCGCCCCACGAGCAGCGCGGAACGGCGTCACCGATCAGGGATCGGCTGAGTGAGGTTCACCGGATTGCCGTCGGGGTCCTGGATGTGGGCGACGCGTTGTCCCCACGGCATGTCGCGGGGACCGCTGCGGACCGAGTTCCCACAGAGCGGTGCCGGGGCGCGAGGGGGTCACGACCGATCGGGGGCGAGCGGTGACAGCGGGCGCTCGAAGAAGGTCTCCAGGACCACCGTCGCCTGTGTTCCGCTGACCCCGTCGATCGCGTAGATGCGGCGCAGCACGTCCTGCAGTTGCTCGGTGGTGGCCGTCCTGACCTTCACCAGCACCGAGGCGCTGCCGGCGATGACGTGCGCCTCCAGGACCTCGGGGAGCGCGGCGAAGTCCGGTGCCGAATCACCCATCCAGGACGTCGAGTCGACCATCACGTAGGCCAGGACGGCACTGCCCACGGCGGCCGGGTCCACCTCGACGGTGGTGCGCCGGATGACCCCGCGCTCCCGCAGCTTCCGTACGCGCTCGTGGGCGGCGCCGGCGGACAGGCCGACGGCCCGGCCGAGCGCGGCATAGGGCTGGGTGGCGTCCTGCTGGAGCTCCGCCAGCAAGGTACGGTCGACGTGATCCACAACTCTCCATTCGGAATCTACTGGCGATGTCAGTACCCCATCTTGCAACATACGCTTCGGGCCGATCCACATTCGGCAGACGATGAGTTGCATGAGGAGTGGACTCCATGAGCGGTGATCGTCCGGGGCTGTACGAAATGCTTGACGACCGGTTCCGTACCGGGCGCTGCATGAACGGAGACGAGGCACTGGAGGTCCTGTTCACCGGCTGCCGTTGGGCCGAGGGGCCGATCTACCTGCCTGCCTGGCGTCAGGTGGTCTGGAGCGACATCCCCAACGACCGGATGCTGCGGTGGGACGAGGAGACCGGCGCGGTCGCCGTCTTCCGCCGCTCCGCCGGGCACACCAACGGCAACACGCTCGACCGCGAGGGCCGGCTGATCACCTGCGAACAGGGCAATCGCCGGGTGACCCGGACCGAACACGACGGCACCGTCACCGTGTTGGCCGATCGGTGGGAGGGCAAGCGCCTGAACAGCCCGAACGACGCGACCGTGAAGTCCGACGGTTCGATCTGGTTCTCCGACCCGGACTTCGGCATCACCAGCGATTACGAGGGGTACCGCGCCGAGAGCGAGATCGGCTCCAACAACGTCTACCGCATCGATCCGGCCACGGGTGACGTGCGGCTGGTCGCGGACTGCTTCGGCGCACCGAACGGGCTGGTCTTCTCCGCGGACGAACGGCAGTTGTTCGTCTCCGACACCAGGGCGGGCTGCATCCGGTTCTTCGACGTGCGCGACGACGGCACCCTGTCCGACGGCAAGGTCTTCGCCGAAGCGGGGGCCCGGGAGAAGGCCCGCTTCGACAACCTCCGCTTCGACGACGGCGGACGGCTCTGGGTCGCCGCGATGAACGACGGCGTGCACTGCTACGACCCCGACGGCACCCTGATCGGACGGCTGAACGTCCCCGAGGCGGTCGCCAACATCTCCTGGGGCGGCGCCAAGCGCAACCGCCTCTTCATCGCCGCGGAAACCAGCCTCTACTCGGTGGTCATGGGCACCACCGGCACCCACCCGACCGGACCGGGACACCGACCCTGGTCGCAGCCGGCGCCCCGATGACCCCGGCGGTCCCCGAGAGGCGTCGCGGAAGCCCGCGTCCGACCGCCTGATCTGCCCGGGTGTCGGGGGTTCCACGGCGAGGGCAAGGCCACGGGTCCCCGGACGGGTGCGCCGAGCGCTTCGATTTCCCACCGCGACGGACGCGACGGCAGTCCGTCGCCGCGCCTCGGCACGTTTCACCAGACGGGCCGCAGCGGCGGGACCGCGCGACCCGCCAGTGCGCGGATGATGGCGGCGAGTTCGGCTCGCGGGACCTGGCCGCCGGCTTCGTGGAGCTGTCGCGCCAGCTGTGCCTCCAGGTCGTGCAGGACCCGGCCGGCCACCGCGAGGTGGGTCAACGCCTTCTCGGTCAGCACGACGAGTTTGCGCCGGCCGCCGGCGGGATGCGGCCGGCGCTCCACGTAGCCCCGTTCCTCCAGTTCGTCGACGATCTGGCCGGCGGCCTGCTTGGTCACCCCGAGCTGCTCGGCCAGCTCGCTGCTGGTCGCACCGGAGGTCCGCAACGCCTGGAAGACCAGGCCGTGCACGGGGCGCAGATCGGCGTACCCCTCGGCATCGAGGCGGCTCACGAACTCGGAGAGGACCAACTGGAAGGCCATCCCAAGCAGAAAGATGAGTTCGGTTTGCTCGAGGGGGTCGCGGTTCTCCATCGGTCCATCTTGACACACCCATGTAAAGCTCCTTTACTCATGTCGAGTAAAGGAGCTTTACACGGGAGGCGTCATGAACGTGATCAGCGAAAGCGAGCAGCGGACGACCAAGACGCCCGCCGGGGCGGTGTTCGGTCTCGCGGCCCCCAGCCAGGGGAGCACCGAGGTCAGCACGTGGCGGGTGGAACTGGGTGCGGGCACACCGGTGCACATCATCGACCGCGAGCAGGTGTGGATGCCCTTGGCGGGCGAGTTCGAGTTCGAGGTGGAGGGTCGGAGCAGTCGGGCCGAACCCGGCCAGGCCGTCATCGTGCCCGCCGGCGCGGTGCGGCAGGTCAAGGCCGTGGCCGGCCCGGCGGAGGCACTGGTCGCCATGACCGTCGGGGGCAAGGCCATGCTCCCGGGCAGCGAGGACAAGATCCCGCTCCCCTGGGCCGAATGACCGCCCCGCCCCGATGACCCCCACCGGTCGTTTCGGGACGCAGCTCGCGGTCGACGCGGACCATCGTGGCAGCGGGTCGCCCCGCTGCCACGGATTGCCGGAAAGGACGTCAGCACGCCCCGCCGGACACGCTGCCCGCAGCGAACGTCAACGACGCGGTCAGTCGCTGGCTCCGCTCCGGAAAGCGCCTGGCCGTGCGTGGGCGTCGTACGCGTCGGATCAGTTCAGCCGCGGGGGACCCAGGAGTGGTGCCGCAGGATCATGCGCGTTGCGACGCGGGACGGCGTCAGGTGCATCGCCGTGTTCCGCAGGGCGACGGCCAGGGGGTGGGAGAGCTGCTGGCCCATCCTCCCGGCCTGCCGGGCAGCCCGCGCAACGGCCTGACTGCGCGGCCGGCGCTCGGCGTCGTAGCGGGCGAGCGCGGCCTCGACGGTGGGCTCGGCAGCGGGGGCGGCAGCCAGGCCGACCGCGTCCTCCAGCGCCTGACAGGCGCCCTGCCCCAGGTGGGGGGTCATCGCGTGCGCCGCGTCACCGAGCAGGGCGATCCGGCCGACCGCGTACGAAGGGAGCGGTGTGCGCAGTTCGTTGACGTCGTGGTGGAGCACGGCGGCGGGCCGGGTCGCGTCGAGCAGGGCGGGAATCGGGTCGTGCCAGGCGTGGAACCGTCGGCGCAGTTCGGTCAGCGGGTCGGTGAACCGCGTCCCGGCGGGGAGGCCGAGGACGGCGTGCCACTCGGCCCTCCCGTCCAAGAGGGCAATGTGGCCGAACTCCGTTCCCGGCCCCCAGGTCAACTCGAAGTCGGCACGCAGATCGACCTTGCGCCCGGTGAGGGCGCGCAGCACCGTCGCGCCGCTGTAGACCGGGCCGGGATGGTCCGGGAAGAGACGGCTGCGCACTTTGCTGCCGACGCCGTCGGCCGCCACCACCAGATCGGCGTCCAAGGCCGTGCCGCCGCAACCGACTCGAACCGTCCCGGAGTCGATCTGCTCGACCGAGGCCGCCTCGGAGTCGACCAGCAGCGATCCGACGGGCAGGGAGTCGCGCAGCAGTCGGTACATGGTGGAGCGCGGGATGCCCATGATCGGCGAGCCCACCGCCTCCTCCAGTACCGAGCCGTCCATCCGGGTCAGCCAACGGCCCCGGGGCGTCCGGGTGCCACCGCCGTACTGCCCTCGCGAGGCGTCCCGTACCGCTTGGCCGACGCCGAGTTCGTCCAGCGCCCGAAGGCCGTTGGCGGCCAGTGAGATGTCCGCTCCCGCATCCTCGAGCACGGGCGCGCGCTCGAGGACCGTCACGTTCCAGCCGATGCGGTGCAGGCCGATCGCGGCGGCCAGCCCGCCGATGCCGCCGCCGACCACCACTGCCGTGCTGCCCATGCCGACGCTCCCCCTCCTTCTACAACGGACGTCGAGGACCGGACCCACACCCTGCTGACCTGCATCGACGGATTGGTTTTCGACCGGCTGGTCAACGGCGGCGAAGTGCGGCGCGAGGCCCTCGAAGGATTGGTCGCCGCGGCGCTGCGCAAGGGCGTGCCCGATGAGTCGAGCGGCCGGCCGAGGAGGGCGAATCGTTCCGCTTGAGGTGGGGCGCGATGGCCTTTCCGATGCCGGATGAGGTCCTCCCGACCGCGCCGCCCCACTGGCCGAGCTCCGCCGGCCCGGCTCGTCGGACCTGGACGACTGCGCCGTGGACGGCCGTCGTGCCCGGCCCTCGAAGTCGTCACAGGGGGCTGGTGGTCGGGCTCGCAAACCCTTCGGAGGTTGACGCAGGGTGGGGTCCGGTTCAGATCGAGGCGCGAGTTTCCCGTTGGAGAAGTCAGTGGTGGCGGTGACGGCGTGGACGTGCAGAAAACGAGGTGTCGGAACCGGGCCGGCATCCCTACCCTCGGCCCCATGCGCCACGAATCCGCTCTGCTGAACGTCATTGACGTGGAAGCCACCTGCTGGGACGGTCAGCCTCCGCCCGGCTCCGTGAACGAGATCATCGAGATTGGTCTGACCGTCGTGGACGTGTCGGCAGGACGCCGCCTGTCCCGGCATCGCGTCTTGGTACGCCCCGCCCGGTCGAAGGTGAGTGACTTCTGCACCGAACTGACCGGACTGACACAAGCCGAGGTGGAACGGGGCGTCTCCTTCGCCGAGGCATGCCGGATCCTCGTCGAGGAGTACGAGGCCGGAGAGCGTCCCTGGGCGAGTTGGGGCGAGTACGACCGTCGGCAATTCGCTCGGCAGAGCCAGGCCGACGGGGTGGCCTACCCGTTCGGCCATCCGACCGAGCGCACCCACACCAACGCCAAGGCCGTGTTCACCGCGGCCTACGGGCTGCACAAGAAACCCGGCATGAGCCATGCCCTCCAGATGGCCGGACTGCCGCTCGAGGGGCGCCATCACCGCGGAGAGGACGACGCGTGGAACATCGCCGCACTCGTCCTCGATCTGTTGGGCCGCGGGGCGTGGCCGGTCACGGCCCCGGTCGCCAGGTCGTACGGGAGGACACGGGGCGACGGTGAGCAGGGGTGACGCGCCGCGGGGCGGGGAAACCGCCCGTTTCAGGCGCCGTTGGCTTCCAGGAGCCGGCACGTACGGTCGCTGACACCGCTGAGCACGAGGGGAACGCCGAGGCCGGCGCACATGCGGTGGGCGCGGGCGAGGGCGCTGAGCGTGGCGGGGCTGGGGTCAGCCGTCGGAACGTCGATGACCACCCGGGCGGGGCGGTACTCCTGGACGAGGGCTTGGATCTGGAGGGCCGCTGCGGCGCGGTTGGTGACGTCCAGGTCACGATGGAGGACCACGTGCAGGACCTCATGACGTAGGACGTGACTGATCAGCAAGATGTCCCTCCACACGGGCCGAGGTTTCCCACGCCTTCGAAGCGATGTGCGCGGCTCGCCCGAGGATGTCACGGGTGACGGTCGGACGGCGTTCGCACGGCGTTCACCACGCGGAGCATCCGCCCGAGCGGCCTCTTGGAAGACCGGCGTGCGCACTCCGCGGGCACGGAGCCGGTCCGTCGAGTGCCGGACCGGGCCTGCGACGACTCCGCCGGGCCTTCTCCCTCGTTCTTCTCCTGGGGGAACCAACTCCACATGCGAAACGACGTGTTCGCGATGCACGGCACCTCGCCCTCATTCTGGTGGTCCGCCACGGCCGTGGTCGGCGTGCCGGGGCTGCTCGACCACTCCCGCCGGTGGACGGGAACCGCACGGTGGTGACGGCCCGGGCGGTCGAGCGGGCGGCCCGGGACGACGCCCCTCGGGGAGACGGGCCGGAGCCCGAGTCGCATCGCGGACCCGGACTCCGGCGGGGCGCACGTGAACCGTGCACCGGACGTGGCATCCGTCTCCCGGAAGGACCCGCGCCCGCTGGTTTCAGTGCCAGTACTTCATGTCCGTGCCTCCTCTCCCACTCGTGGACGCAGCGTGACCTCGAAGCGGTCGAGGCCACGGAGGGTCAGGTTGCGTCGGTGGATCGGTTCTGCGACGGCCCGCGCGTCCGGATGGTCCCTGGCCAGTGCGCCGAGGACCGATCCGGCGAGCCGGATCGCCATGGATGCGCCGAGGCAGGCGTGGGCCCCGCGTCCGAAACCGAGGTGCGGGTTCGGAGTGCGGTCGAGTCGCAGCTCTGCGGGCTGGTCGAAGCGCAGCGGGTCGTGATGGGCGGCTCCGAGGAGGAGCGTGACCGGATCACCTGCCCTGATGGTGACGCCACCCAGTTCGGTGTCGGCGACGCAGACCCGGGCGTCCGCCTGGACGGGTGCGTCGTAACGAATGAGTTCGTCCACGGCCGTGGCGGGGTCGGCCCGGAACGCGTCGAGTGCCCCGGGGGTGGTGAGGAGGGCGGCCGAGGCATTGCCGAGCAGCCGTGAGGCGGACTCGTAACCGGCGTGGAGGACCGCGCGAAGGCTGTTCCGCACAACCGTTTCTGCGACGCCGCTGTCCGGTGCGCGTTCCGCCACGTGGGCGATGAGCCCCTCCTTCGGCGGGTCCGCGAGCCATCCGCCGGCGTACTCCGCCAACTGCGCGCGGGCCGAGACCGCCGGCTCGTGCTTCTCGGGCCAGAGTCCGGCGTCCATCCCGTCGACGACCGTACGGGACATGGGGACGAACCAGTCGAGCGCGGGTGCGGGAACGCCGAGGAAGGCGGTGACGGAGCGGAGGGCCACTGGTTCCGCGAGCTCGCCGACGAGGTCGAAGGAGGGCCTGTCGGCCAACGCAGCGAGCAGGTCGGCGATCTCCCGCTCCAACTCTTCCTGCCGTCCCCGGTGGTCCTGGGCGCGGAAGCCGTCGAGCAACAGGTGTCGGACGGCGGTGTGTTCCGGCGGGTCGAGCGTCTGCACGCTCAACAGCGGGGCGGGAACGTCCTCGCCCGCACGGCGCCAGTCGGAGGCGAACCGATGGCCGTCGGTGAGCACCGCAAGGCAGTCGGCATGCCGGGTCAGCACCCAAGAACCGAGCAGTTCGTGCCAGAAGACCGGCGACGCCTCTCGCAGCCGGGCATAGGCGGGATAGGGGTTCCGCAGGATCGATGGACGGGCCAGATCGAGAATCGGATCCACGGCTGCGGCTTGCTCCACGGAACGTCCCCCCTGCGCATCGGACCTGATCGAGGTCGTGACTGCTGACGAGTCGAGAGGTAAGAGACGTCGAAGTCACCGGTGGGTGGAACGCCTCGCTGGTGCCTCACCGGCGGACCGCCGGTCTTTCCCCATGCATCATTCGAGCCGAGCGTCGGTGACGCTACCACGCAACTAGTCCTACTGGTATGACTACTTGACTCAGATCTTTCACAAATCTGCGGGGAGTCAAGGAAGATGAGCGGTCAAGACCAGGCAATCGTTCACGATGTCCCGGTAAACATTGCTCAACAGCCCGACCCTTACCCCGTGTTCGAGCGCATTCGCGAGCACGGAGTCGTCCAGCGCGTCCGACTGAATCCCACCCTTGAGGTCTGGATGGTCACCGGCTACGACGAAGCCGTGGCCGCTCTGACCGACCCCCGCCTCAGCAGCAGTCCCGTCGGGGTCAAGGGGCTCGAGGAGGAGATGGCCCATCAGGAGCGCACCAACGTCCTGATGGCCAGCATGCTCGTGGCCGACGGGGACGACCACGCCCGACTGCGCAACCTCGCTTCCAAGTCCTTCGCCTTCCGCAGGGTGGAACAACTGGCTCCCCGGGTCCAGGCCCACACCGAAGCCCTGCTGAACGCGATGGCGAAGCGCGGCTCCGCCGACCTGGTGTCCGAGTTCGCGCTCCCGCTGCCCATGGCCGTGCTCAGCGAGCTCATCGGCATCCCGGTCGAAGGACAGCCGGACTTCGCACGACTCGCCGTTGGCCTCATCATGCCGCCCAACACACCGGAAAGACTGGCGAAGGGAGCCCGAGCACGTGTCGAACTCACCTCTTTCTTCCAGCCGTTGATCGCATCCCGTAAGGCCCACCCGCAGGACGACCTGTTGAGCGCCTTGTGCGCGGCACAGGCCGAGGAGAAGATCAGCGACCGCGAGTTGACGGCCATGGCGATCCTGCTCACGCTCGCCGGCCACGAGACGACCGCAAGCCTCATCGCGAACGGCGTCCACGCGCTCCTGCGCCACCCGGAACAGTGCGCGGCACTTCGGAAGGACCCCTCCCTGCTGCCCGGGGCGATCGAAGAGCTGCTGCGCTACGAGGGGCCGGTGAGCCGCGGTGTCGCGCGCTTCACGGTCGACGCGTACGAGATCGGCGGGGTCACCGTCCCGCCCGGCGAAATGATCATCATCGGCTTGGCCGCGGCCAACCGCGATCCGAACCGCTACGACCGCCCGGACGTCCTCGACGTGGCACGTCGTGAAGTGCCCCAGCAACTCGCCTTCGGCCACGGGGCGCACTTCTGCCTGGGCGCCCCGCTGGCCCGGGTGGAAGCCAGGGTCGCCATCGGGACCCTGCTGCAGCGGTTCCCCGACCTCCGGCTCGCCGACCCGGACGCGGATCCGAGCCGCCGCGAGGGCATCCTGCGCGGGATGGCCACGCTGCCCGTGGCCTTCACCCCCGAGGCCTGACCCGGCACCCGACGACGGAGAGGAGACGGAGTGGAACCGACCTCCGGGAAGGCGCCGTTCGACGTGATCGCGCCGGACTACGACGCATCGCGCGGCGGCACGGAGCGGGCGGCCGGCTTCGCCGACATGCTCGCCCCGTTGCTCGATCCGGGTCTTCCGGTGCTCGACATCGGTGTGGGCACCGGAATCGTCGCGGCCGAACTGAGTGCACGCGGACACCTGGTGCACGGATTGGACCTGTCGCCCGCAATGCTCGCCCGGGCGCGGGACCGACTCGGCCCCCGGGTGGCGGTCGCCGACGCATGTCGACTGCCGGTCCGGACGGGGTCGGTGGAGCAGGCGGTGTCCACCTGGCTGCTGCACACCGGACCGGATCACGCGCAGGTCTTCGACGAGGTCGCCCGGGTGCTGCGACCGGGTGGTCGCTACTTGGTGGTCCCCGCCGGGGGCACTCGTCCCACGGACGACGTCGGGCGCATCGTCGGCGATCTGGAGGAGCGGCTCGATCCCGGCCGCACCCGCCAGGACGGACCGTGGACCCTGGCCCCGATCGCAGAAGCCAGGGGCCTGGTCTACCGGGGCAGGGCGTCCGAACGGCCCGTGACCTTCCGGATCTCGCCCCGGGACATGGCCCGTTCCCTGTCGCGCGGCCTGTTCACGGGGGCGTGGGCGATCGGAGGCGAAGGGGCCGACCGGCTCGTGGAGGAAACGCGGTCGCGCCTCCTCGCGCTCCCCGACCCCGAGGTCCAACGGGTCCGGGAGGCCGCCGACTACGTCATGGTGTTCGCCAAGCCCGGGCCGGCCGCCTGACGGACCTTCGGACCGGGGTCAGGCACGTCCGCCCAGGGCTGCTGCGTACGCCTCGTCCGGATCGAGCCGGCGCAACTCCTCGGCGATGAGCTCCGCGGTGGTCCGGACCTTCAGGGCGAGGACCCGGTTGGGTTGACCGGGGATGGCGAGCCGCGCGACCGGCCCCTCGGGCCGGTCGATGCGGATCTCGCCGTCGGCAGTACCCATGCGGACGGCCGTGACGACCGGCCCGTCGGTGACGACCCGGTCGACGGGAATGCCGAGTCGCACCTCGAACCAGCGGGCGAGGAGTTCGGCGCTGGGGTTCTCCGCCTCGCTCTCGACGGCCGCCGAAGTGATCGCGAGCGGCGCCTGGTCGAGCGCTGCGGCCAGCATCGAGCGCCAAGGGGTGAGCCGGGTCCACGCCAGGTCGGTGTCACCGGGGGCGTAGGAGGCGGCCCGGGCCTCCAGTGCGGCGAGCGGGTCCTCGACCGCGTACATGTCGGTGATGCGGCGCTGGGCGAGCGAGCCCAAGGGATCCCGGGAGGGCACCTCGGGGGCGTCGACGGGCCACCAGACGACCACGGGTGCGTCCGGCAGGAGCAGGGGCAGGACCACGGAATCGGCGCGGGCGCCGACTTCGCCGCGGAGCCGGAGCAGCACCGTTTCGCCCGACCCTGCATCGGTGCCGAGCCTGACCTCGGCGTCCAATCGGTTCTCGTGCCGCTCGCGGGGGGTGCGGGCGTGGCGCTTGATGACGACGAGGGTGCGGGAAGGGTGTTCCCGGGAGGCCTCGTTGGCCGCCTTGACCGAGTCGTAGGCGTTCTCCTCGTCGGTGACGACGACGAGGGTGAGCACGGCACCGACGGCGGGGGTGCCGACGGCCCTGCGGCCCTGCAGGATCGCCTTGTTGATCTTGCTGGAGTTGGTGTCCGTCAGATCGATCTTCATGTTGCGGCGCCCGTCCCTTCCTCTACGGCGAGCCTAACTCTCCCGTGCGACGGACGCGTACGGTCCCCTCCCCACGGTGCCCGCTACTCCTGTTCCGGATCGGAGTCGGAGGGCGCCCGTTCCTGGGCGCGCCGGCCGACGACGGCCGCCGCGGCGATCGCCGTGCCGAGGAAGGCGGTGGCGACCACCCAGGGTCGGTCGAGGACGTGCCCGGTGGCGTGGTCCAGGGAGTAGCGGCCGGCGCCGGCGATGCCGATGGCGGCGGCCGTGAAGCCGAGGAAGGCGGGGTACTCGTAGCCGCCGCCCTGGGCGAAGAAACCGGCCGGGGCGTGCACGGCGACGGCTCCCGCCATGGCGCCGGCCGCGGCGGCGCCGGCGGCCGGGGTCGCGAGCCCGAGGGCGAGCAGGGCGCCGCCGCCCGCCTCGCCGAGCCCCGCGGCGACCGCGCTCTCCCGGCCCGGGTGGAAGCCCATGGCCTCCATCGCCTTGGTGGTGCCCTCGATGCCGCCGCCGCCGAACCAGCCGAGGAGCTTCTGCGTGCCGTGTGCGGCGAGCACGGCACCGGTGCCGACCCTCAGCACGAGCAGCCCGAGATCGCGTCGGTTGAGAGGGGCCATGGGGTTCTCCAAGTGCGGAAGCGGACGCGTACGCCGTCCACTGTGGTCGGCCCGGCCCCCGGGCGCTCGTCGAGAGGTGTCGGGAATGGTCCGCTCGGGTCATGTTTTGCGGCATGGGAGAGCTGTTGCTTGACTGGGTGGGCTTTCGTTCCCAGGGGAAGAAGGTGCGCATGTCCGTCGAGTCCACCGCCGTGGACCGTCCGGTCGGGGCAGGGCGGCTCGATCCCGCCGTGCGACGTGCCGGCCGCACGGTTTCCCGAGGCGGAGCACGCGCCGTCCGGCGGCGAGGAACCGGGCCGTCCCGCCCGCGGGCAGAGCCAGGCCGCGGATCCGTCCGCGGTCGAGCGGACGGCACTCGCCGAAGTGCTCTTCTCCGGCTGCTGCACCATCGCTCCTGACGTGTCGTCACCTTCCGCGAAAGGGCTGGTTCCGTTCCATGACACAAACCCATGACCGATCCGACGACCGCTGGCCGCGGTCGGACGTGCCTCCCGGGCCCGTGGGCGCGCTGGCGAGCGCCGCCTGGCAGGCCCTGCTCGTCGCCGGGCTCGTCGCCCTGGTCCTCGGCATCATCGTGCTCGTCTGGCCGAGCGCGTCCCTCAGGGTGGCGGGTGTCCTCTTCGGGCTCTACCTGCTGTTCAGCGGCGTGCTGCAACTGGTGGCTGCCTTCGGTACGCACGCCACGACGGCCCTGCGGGTGATGGCCTTCATCAGCGGCGCACTGTCGATCCTCCTCGGCCTGTTCTGCTTCCGGGGCGCGATGCAGTCGACCCTGTTGCTCGCGCTCTGGATCGGCATCGGCTGGCTCTTCCGCGGCATCACCCAGACCGTGGCGGCGGCCTCCGATCCGGCGGTGCCGGCGCGCGGCTGGCAGATCTTCCTCGGCATCATCAGCGCGCTCGCCGGGATCGTGCTCATCGTGTCCCCGCTGGAGTCGGCCGCGGTCCTCACCGTGCTCGGCGGAATCTGGCTGATCGCCGTCGGCGCCGTCGAGGTCGTGACGGCCCTCCAGGTGCGCTCCCGGGCCAAGGACATCCCGCCGGGGGTCTGAACGCACGCTCGAAGGTGCCGGCCGCCCGCCCGTCGCCCGCCCGATCTCCGGGCGGG